>JANNON010000792.1:0-5416 GCA_031399105.1 Blastocatellia bacterium
GCCGTCGTAGCCAGAGCATCGCTTGTTCTTCCACGCGAGCGAAAGCCGGAGACGTCGGTTTCGGAGCATTTGCGGGAATGCCCGACCTGTTAATCCACTCATCGACGGGGACGCGCGCGGCGAGCGCGGGATGCTTATCTAAGAGATTCTGCTTCAGGTAAGCCACGAATTGGTCTGTCGTGATGCTTTGAAACGCGAAGTGCTCAAAGTAGCCACGCAGGAAACGATCGAATCGCGCGCGTCCGAAGGTCGCTTCAAGATGGCGCAAGAACAGCGCGCCTTTTTCATAGGCCACGCTTGTGAAGCCTGCATCCGGATCGCGATCCTTTAGATCCACGTGCAAGATCTCGTCGCGATCGTCCAGAGTTTTCATCTCCTCTTCCAACTCGCGGCGACCCAGGACCATTTCCATTTGTGAGCGTTCGCGTCCGTAGACGGCTTCCTGAATTCGGCCTTCGAGATAGACAGTGAAACCTTCGTTAAGCCAGAAGTCACGCCAGGTAGCATTCGTAACGAGGTTGCCCGACCACGAGTGGGCCAGCTCGTGCGCGACCAGTGAAACCAGACTCTTATCCCCTGCTAGGATTGTAGGAGTGGCAAAGGTAAGTCTTGGATTCTCCATGCCGCCAAATGGGAAACTCGGCGGCAAGATGAGCAGATCATAGCGACCCCAGCGATACTGGCCGTACAATTTTTCAGTTGCCTGGACCATCCTCTCGGTATCGTCCAATTCCCTCGCAGCCTTCTCAACCATAGCCGGTTCAGAGTAGACGCCAGTGCGTGGCCCAAGAGGACGGAAACTTAGATCCCCCACTGCCAACGCAATCAGATACGAAGGAATTGGCTGGCGCATCGTGAAGTGATAGTCGCCGTCGCGTGCCGTGTGCGGATCATTCTCTGCGCTCATGACGGCGAGCAGGTTCTTTGGCGTTTTCACGCGCGCGGTATAGGTGACTCGAACCTGCGGCGTATCCTGCAACGGAATCCAACTGCGGGCGTGGATCGCCTGTGATTGTGTGAAAACGAAGGGCTCCTTTTTGCCGGCAGTTTGTGACGGCGGGAGCCATTGCAAGCCGGAAGCGCTCGGGTCGGTTGCATAATGAATCCGAACGCGCGTGGCTTTTTCAGGCAAGGGAATTGTAAGCGGTGCGCCGAGGGTTTTGTCGGTCTCTCCCAAACTGAACTTTGCGTCAGCATAGGTGCGACCATCTGTGGAGGTTTCGGTCTTATCGATCTTCAAAGTTCTCGTGTCGAGGATTAACGGCGCCTGTTTGTTGGACGAAACACGCTCGACAGTCAGCACAGCGGTGCCGCGCAAACTTTTCTGTTCAAACAAGACGTCCCACTCAAGATCGATATGCCGCACGCGCACATCTGCCGGATTCGCATAAGAATGAAAATCCTCGACCGCCTTCGGCTGCATCGCGGCATGCTTGTGTGTTTGCGCCACGGAAATAGTTAGGAAGAGCGATAGGAGAATTGCGATTTTGTTCAGTAGAAGTATTGTTTTCACACCAAATACTTTAACGAACACGCGGCGCTGAGTCGAGTTGCAGACTCTGAATGGCGCGACCTCAAGCTTAAAGTCGTCGCTCAAGTTTGAAAGTCTCACTGTCCGGAAGGCGGACCCTGTCCCCGCTTCTTCACAACCACCCACTCAAAGCACACTCCTCAAGTCTGTTGAGATCTGAAATTTGAAATCTCAGATCTCAGACCTGAGACTTCCAAACTTCAGATATATCTGCCGCCGCTACTCTGATCTCAACGCAATCAGCGGATCGATCCTCATCGCACGGCGTGCCGGCAGGTAGCAGGCAATCAACGAGACAATGATCAGCAGCACGACGATCCCGCCAAAAGTCGCGGGATCGGCCGCCGTGACGCCAAACAGCAAGCTCGACAGCAGTCGAGTCAATGCGAATGCTGAGGCAAGTCCAATCACAGTGCCGATCAGTGTCAGTGAAAGTCCTTGTCTCAACATCAGCACTAACACTTGAGCAGGTTGTGCGCCGAGCGCCATCCGCAATCCAATCTCTCGCGTGCGTAACGACAGCGAGTAGTTCATCACACCAAAGATTCCCACTGCTGCCAGGACCGTTGCGAGCGCTGCGAAGAGCCCCAGCAGCAGCGTGCTGAAGCGAGCACGCCCAACCGTCTCTGCCATTACTTGATTCATCGTACGAACGTCGGAGATTGGCTGCTCCGGATCCAGGCTGCGAACTTCTCGTTGAACAGCGGGAGCGAGCGCGGTTGGATCGCCGCTGGTGCGAATCACCAACGTCATGAATTCGTATGTGAGATCCGGATGCGGCATGTAGGTCGTCGGTTCGGCATTGTCGATTAGGCTGTCGTATCGCACGTCGCCAACGATGCCGATGATTTCCGCCGGCACCGGCTTCTCAGACATTTGGACTTTGACGCGCTGGCCCAAAGGCTCTTCGCCGGGAAAGTACTTCTGTGCGAGCGACTCGCTGATCAGCACGACACTCTTAACCTCGCGTGTCTCGGCGTCCGTGAAATTGCGACCACGCAGCAACGGAATGCGCATCACCTTGAAGTAGTCCGCGTCACTTACACGCACATTTGTCGAGAGATCCCGGCCCGGCGGGAGTGGCGGACGTCCTTCGACGGTAAAACCTGTTGCCGCTCCGAGTCCGCCGTAAAGCGGCAAGTAGTTAACGATGCCGGCGGATTCGACACCTGGCAAGGTCTTGACGCGGTCGCTAATGTTGCGGAAGAAGGTAACGACTTCCGGATCGGTCTTGTATTTCGCTGCCGGCAAACGCAGGACCATCGTTAACACGTTATCGGTGTTGAAGCCGGTGTCGATGGCCTGCATCCGCAGAAAACTCTTTATCAGCAGTCCGGCGCTGGCGAGCAGGACGAGCGCAAGTGCGACTTCGGTTACCACGAACGCACCACGCAAGCGTCTGCCGCGAGCACCTTCGCCACCGGTGCCTTTGCCACCCTCTTTCAACGAATCGTTTAGATTCAAGCGCGTGGCTTCCAGTGCCGGCGCTAACCCAAAGACCACTCCGGTTAGCAGCGAAATACCGAGCGTCCACGCCAGCACAGTGAAATTAATTCCCACACTTTGCAGACTTATCAGGTCGCGCGGACTGATTGCGACGAGAGCTCGCATGCCCCACCAAGCCAGCAGTAGTCCGGAGATACTGCCGAGCAGCGCGAGCATCAGACTTTCGGTGAGCAACTGGCGAATGATTCGTGTGCGACTGGCGCCGAGAGCCGTGCGCAATGCAATCTCTTTCGCTCGTGCTGCGGCACGCGAAAGCACCAGATTCGCGACGTTGGCGCAGGCGATCAGCAGTACGAATCCGACTGCGCCAAGCAGAATCCAAAGTGCGATTCGCACGTTGCCGACAAATTGTTCGCGTAAGGGAATAACTTCCGTGCGGTATCCGTGATTGAACTGTGGGGAGTCCTGTTCGAGTCGAGCGTGAATAGTTTTGAGGTCTGCTGCCGCTTGCTCGATCGATACTCCGGGTTTCAGTCTTCCCACGGCCGAGAGAAAACGGCCACGAACCCCGGGTCCTTCGGTGGGCATTGTCAGAGGCATCCAGATCTCAGCCGCGCGGCCGGTCCCTGATTTACTTTTAATATGCCATTGAAAACTACGAGGAAGCACACCCGCCACCGTGATTGATGCACCGTTGAGTGTAATCTGTTTGCCCACGACGGTGGGGTCGCCGCCAAAACGTCTTTGCCAAATTCCGTAGCCAAGAATAGCAACCTGACTGGCTCCAGCCTGGCCGTCTGCAGCCGTCATTCCTCGCCCAACAAATGGTTGAACGCCAAGCACGTCGAACAGTTCGGGAGTCGCAAACTGGACCGTGATCTCCTCTGCTTCACCGACGCCAGTCAAGTTGAGACGTTGATCGGTAAAAGCGGACATCTTTTCAAACGTCGTGTTCTGTTCACGCCAGCCGCGGAAATTCGCACGCGAAGTGGTGTTCTGGTTTCTTCCTTCCGGCGTTACTTCCCATAACATGACGAGCCTCTCGGCGTCGGCATAGGGTAAGGGACGAAGCAATAGTTCATTGACTACCGAAAAGATCGCCGTGTTCGCGCCGATACCGAGAGCGAGCGTGATCACCGCGACCGCGGTGAATGCTTTATGCTTCGCTAAGCCACGCGCCGCGTACTTTATGTCCTGCCAAAGAGTTTCGATCATTCCCCCACCTCGTACTTCGTATGCTTGGTCTCTGAGACTGCCGATGTTTCCAAAACTTCTGAGCGCAGCTTCGCGTGCCGCGGCTGGAGACATTCCTCGTTCGATGTTTGCACCAGTCTCCATCTCGACATGCAAACGCATCTCTTCATCGATGTCACCGATCACTGCGTCGCGATCTCGCAGGGCGCGCACGCGGTCAGAAAAAATTCTTAACCACTTCATCCTTGTTCACCTCTACGTCGCCTGACGCATCTTGCTGATGGCTAGGACCAGTCTGTCCCAACTCGCCTCTTCAATTCCGAGTTGCTTTCGTCCTGCCGCGGTAAGCGAATAGAACTTCGCGTTGCGGCCCGTCTCGTTCACGTCCCATTTCGCAGTCACCCAGTCACGCTGCTCGATGCGATAGAGGGCGGGATAGAGCGAACCCTGTTCGACGGCGAGCATCTCGCCGGACATCTGCCGGATACGTTGAATAATCCCGTACCCGTGAAGCGGCCCCAACGCGAGCGCCTTGAGTATCAGCATGTCGAGCGTGCCTTGCAGCAGGTCGGCTTTAGTCTTTGGCATTGTGATGTCCCTTT
This sequence comes from Blastocatellia bacterium, assembly GCA_031399105.1. Lineage (GTDB taxonomy): Bacteria > Acidobacteriota > Blastocatellia > Pyrinomonadales > Pyrinomonadaceae > PSRF01. Next base: position 4,774 of record JANNON010000792.1, read on the forward strand.
TGGCTTGATGCCTAGAATGTCAAAGCAAGATAGGAGGGGATGCCTAGGATGTCAAGGCTTGGAGGGATGGACAGGCTTGGAGGGATGGAGAACGTTTGGAATAGGGAGAGTGGGAAGTCAGATCTCAAATCTCAGATCTCAGATCGCAGATCGCAGATCTCAGAGACTTGAAACCTGAGACCTATGACATGGTGCGTTCGCTGCCGCGCAACAACTCATCCAGCCGCGGATCGGAACGCAAACCTTCCAGGCGAGGATCGACGCGTACAAATGTAAAGCCGACGGCATGTTCGCGTTCGGCCTGGGCCAGCCACAGAAACGCGTTATCGCGATCGCCAAGCCAACAATAGACAATCGCTATCTCATAAGCGGAGACCCATTTCTGTGATCTCCGCGCGAGCACTTCGCTTAACACGGCTTGCGCTTCAGCAGTATTGCCGACGGCAGCCAGCACACTCGCCCGTTTCAGGTGTGTAGTCGCAGTGTCGCCGGCAAAGATTCTCTCCTGCTCAAAGGCCGCGAGGGCCCCCGGGTAGACCGCTCCCAGGACGCCCGCGAGCTCGGACTCGGGGTACGCGTCCACCGAGGCGGTCATCCGGACCGGTTGCAGCGCCGACGTCTTCGGCATCGCCTCGCCGTACGG
>JANNON010000802.1:0-8564 GCA_031399105.1 Blastocatellia bacterium
CAACGGTTCGATGGCGATCGAACCACCACGCCCAAAGTATTAGTAAGCTCCCAAATCCGAGCGCGGCAAACGCCATCACCTTCAGACCAGGCGGCGCTGGCCCCAGAACATTGGCCACGTAAAAGCCGGCCAGGATCAAAACATAACCCCAAAACCCCCACTCGCCGATACGATCGTTAGCGCGGGTTGATTGCATGTAAGTCCAGATTCCAGCCAGGTAGAGCAAGCCCTCGACGGCAACGGTTGCACGCGGATAGTTCCAAAGTGCAAATCCGTAACGAGCACTGCCGGCGTAGAGTGGCATGTCTGCTCTATGCGTGATCACGTCAAGCACCCAATGACTCAAGACGCAAAACCAGACGACCACCGTCCCTCGCCAGTATTTTGAGATCAAGTAGTAGATCGCGGCGAACAGCGTTGCCCAGCCTACGACCGCAACCAGGCCATGTGAAATTGGATAGGAGACAAAGTTGAGCGGAGTGAACTTAGTGTTACCCGGTTCGATGAGAACTTCTTCCAATCGAGTCAGTATAAAGATGGGCCAAAGTAAATCCAGCAGGGTAACGGACGCCACCAGCACCCCCAGCGAAGTGCGAGGCGCCAATCGTTTAGCTGCAAACCCAACCGCATAATGTCCAATGAACATTCAATGCTCCTCTGAGTAATTAGTTCGAGTAGACAAGGTGCGCCATCATGCTCGCGGCGGTAGGTGAGACGCAAGGTGAGTGAGTATTAGGTAACTTATTGACAGACTCTGATGGGAAGCTTAACGTTTTTTACGATGAAGGACAAAACTCTCAAACTCTTTACTAATTCAGCCTTACGGGGAAAATGGCATGTCTAGATTTTTCGGGAACCGCGGTTCCACTCTTGCCCTTGCTGTTCTCTCCTTTACTTTAATCACTCTCTCTGTGATTCCGGCGCTTCAAAGCCAAGAAGTTACTCAAAAGGGGCTACACACTAACGAATCACAGTTTCCGATTGTTGACGAGGCGGATCTTGTTCTGGATGTAAAAGAAAGAGAGAAGAAGGAACTAAAATCGCGGCGATACAAACTGGCGCTACCTGTGACTTCAAATCCCAACTTTCAAGTGGCAGCAGCCATTCATCATTGGCCAGAAGATTTTTCGCCGCTGCCCGTTGCCGTAAGCACAACAATCCTAGTTGGTCAGGTAAAACAAGCAAAGGCAAATCTTTCGGCGGACAGACGAGCGGTTTTTACAGATTTCACGATTTCTCCTTCACGAGTCTTAAAGGATTCATCCGAGCTAGTGAAGGAGAACCTTCCCCTTATTGCAAGCCGATATGGTGGCCGAGTGAGGTTTCCAGACGGTCACACTCAATGGATATTCAAAACTGGTTTGGGTATGCCGCTCGTTGGTAAATCCTATGTTTTCTTCCTCACAGTGACTGACGCAGACTTTGACTTGGTGACAGCCTATGAGCTAAGTGAGGGCAAAGTTCAACCGCTGGATGGCGGTACGCCTAATTTTGAACTTTACAGAAACCAAGACCAAAGCAAATTCATAAAGGAAATCCAAGAAAGAATAAGCAGCCGTCTACGTATTGCCTCGCACTAATGGAGACGGCCTCATGAACGCTAAGACTAACGGCGTCTTTCGTATAGTTGTTTTTGTAGGTCCACTAGTCGGTTGCGCTTTCTTAGGTTGGAGGGTTTTCCAAACGAATGCTCAGAACCCCTGTACGACACCTCCAAACCTAACAGGAGCAAAACGGTGGCCCAACCCCATGTGACAATGAGGCTTCAAATCAATATGGTGGTTATCCTCCCCAAGCCCACCTCCCCCACCATGCATAGAAGCGGGTCTGAATTGTTTTCCTGGTGTTCCCGGCTGTGGTTCAACTTCGTACTGTAACGAAAGCCAGGTGTGTGAAGGCTGCGACCCTCCTTGTACGTTCCCGATGACTTGCTTTAATAACATTTGTGGCTACACACCGATAATTATAGACCTGTTGGGGAATGATATAGCGTTGACTAACACCACCAATGGAGTTGATTTTGACGTTAACGGCGACAGGCAACTAGAAAGGATACCGTGGATTGCAGCGAATTCTGATGATGCGTGGCTTGCGTTGGATAGAAACGGAAATGGGCTTATTGAAAATGCATTGGAGTTGTTCGGTAATTACACTCCACAACCTGCACCGCCAACAGGTGAACTCCGAAACGGTTTTCTTGCACTAGCCGAATACGATAAGCCTGAAAATGGTGGCAATGGCGATGGGAAGATAAAGAAGAACGATAGTATTTTCTCGTCGCTGCGCTTGTGGCAGGACACAAATCACAATGGCATTTCAGAACCGACCGAGCTGCACACCCTGCCTGCACACGGACTCAACGTTCTGCACTTGGATTACAAACCTTCAAGGCGAACCGACCAGTACGGCAACCAATTCCGCTATCGAGCTAAAGTAAAGGACACGCATGACGCGCAATTGGGTCGGTGGGCTTGGGACGTATTCTTTGTTATGTCACCTCAAGAGTAGAACCAATCACAAATTAAGAACCACTCTGTAGTTTTCGCTTCTTAAGTTTCTCAACCAAATTCAACCTGATTTGAAAAACTCTTTTCATCTGGTAAAGTACAGCCACTTTGCAAGACAATAAATTTGGTCAAGAGGTTTTCGAGACCCGGGTGTGATCTCGCGTGGTCTAGTTGCGGCGAAATCCTGCCGCAAGAGTTTGCGCCCGAGCGCGGGCTATCTGTATTCCAGCAGCGCTCTCTCGCGATTCTAGTTTTAGAATTAGCAAAGCTGCGGCATGCCACAGATTTTCCATCACAGCACTAATGCGCTGGCGAAGATCAGCATTTTTGGCGCTGTCTTTATTTTGATCTCCGCACTCTTCGTGACGGCCTCGATCAATCGCTCGTCCTGGAACACAGGCCAATGGCTCGAGCGTCAACAACCGGTTCAATTCAGTCATAAGCATCACGTGGGTGACGACGGCGTTGATTGTCGTTACTGCCACACGTCCGTGGAAACCGCTGCTTCTGCCGGCCTGCCCGCGACCAGCACGTGCATGAGTTGTCATAAGCAAATATGGGCGGAAAGCCCTTATTTAGAGCCTGTTCGCGCGAGTTTCCGCACCGGCAAACCAATCGAGTGGATCCGCGTACATGACCTGCCCGACTACTCCTATTTCAATCACTCAATTCACGTGAACAAGGGTGTCGGCTGCTCGACCTGTCATGGACGCGTCGATGAAATGCCGATTGCATATCAATCGTCGTCGCTGCAGATGGAGTGGTGTCTCGAATGTCACCGCGCGCCGGAGCGCTTTGTCAGACCCAAATCTGAAATCTTCAACATGGCATGGCGCCCGGAGAACAAGAGTGCGCAAGAGCTCGAAGAGGGCAACCGACTCAAAGCGAGTTTTAAAATTCAAGATCCTTTTGTTTTGACCAGTTGTTCAACCTGTCATCGTTAACGCGATGAATGCCGTCGAGACTGAGAGTTAACTTTAAGAATGGCGACTGAAGACAGACACATAAATTTCGCGGTGATGCGCCAGTTCATTCTCGATCAGGAGGACGCGGGAACCATCGTTCCCGGCGCACCGCAAGACGGGAAGCAATACTGGCGAAGCCTGGAAGAGCTCGCAGACTCTCCCGCGCTGCGCGAGTTCGTGCAGCGTGAATACCCACAGCAAGCAGAAGAGTGGAACGATCCAGTTGAACGTCGCACGTTTCTAAAATTGATGGGCGCATCGCTCGCGCTTGCCGGCCTCAGCGGCTGTGTCTACCAGCCACCTGAGAAGATCGTTCCTTACGTGAATCAACCCGAAGGCGTCACTCCCGGTCAAGCTCTATTCTTTGCAACTGCCTTTACGATGGGCGGCATTGCGACGCCGGTGTTGGCGCGCAGCAATGAGGGCCGGCCAACTAAGCTCGAAGGCAATCCCGATCATCCAGCCAACCGCAACAGCAATCCAAACGACGCGGGTTCCAGCGCGACAGACATTTTCGCGCAAGCCGCGATTCTGAATCTTTACGATCCGGATCGTTCCAAAACTGCTCTTTTCCGGGATGAGACGCGACCGTGGTCAACCTTTGTTGGTGCAATTCGTACGTTGCTGGACGAGCAGCGTCCTAAACAAGGTTCAGGAATTCGCTTCCTGACTGAGACCGTCACGTCCCCAACTCTTGCTGCGCAGTTGCGGTCGATCCTGACTGAGTTTCCTCAGGCGAAATGGCATCAATACGAGCCGGCGAATAATGACAACGCTCGCGCTGGTGCTGTCCAGGCGCTTGGTCAGCCGGTGAACACGATCTACAACTTCGAGAAAGCCGATCGCGTTCTTTCACTCGATTGCGATTTCTTGTCGGCCGCGCCGGGCATGCTTAAGTATGTGCGCGATTACACTTCGCGCCGACATCCGGCCGAAGGTGCAAAGGACCGGGCAGCACTGGAACCCAAAGTTGAAATGAATCGACTCTACGTTGTCGAAAGCACTCCGACGACAACTGGCGCGAAAGCAGATCACTGCTGGACCGTGCGCCCAAGCGAACTCGAGGGCGTGGCTCAAGCAATAGCTGGAAAAGTAGGAGCGCAAGGTACTGCCTCTCAAAACGGTACCACTGCCGACCTGAGTTACGTTGATGCCGTGGCGCGCGATCTGCAAAGCCATCGCGGCACGAGCATCGTCATCGCTGGCCGTGAAGCGTCGCCTGCCGTACACGCACTCGCGCACTCAATGAATAGCGCTCTTGGCAACGTGGGCCAGACGGTTTTCTACACCGATCCGTTGGAAGCCAATTCCGTAGATCAGCGGCAGTCGCTGCAAGAACTCGTGAATGACATCGACGGCGGGCGCGTTGAACTGCTTGTCTTCGTTGGCGGAAATCCGGTTTACAACACGCCGTCTGATCAGAAGCTAAACCAGGAACGGCTGTTCAAAGTGAAGACGCGAGTCCATCTCAGTCTCCATCGCGATGAAACTTCCGAGCTTTGCCATTGGCACATTCCTGAGAGTCACTTCCTTGAAGCGTGGAGCGACACGCGAGCTTACGACGGTACGGTTTCCATAGTGCAGCCGCTCATCGAACCGCTTTATCAAAGCAAGAGCGCGCATGAGTTCCTCGCAGTGTTCACGCCACAGTATGACCAGAAACCTTTGGAGATAATTCGCACTTACTGGCAAGCAAACGGACCCAAAGGGTCTAGCGCTCCTGCACCAGTTGCAACGCCAACGAGCAGCAGCGCACAGCAAAGCCCCGCTCAGTCGAACCCGCGTCAAACCGCGACGCCGCAACCGTCTCCAACATCAGCGGCAGTCGCGGCAACCACCGCAACAGATTTCGAAACATCATGGCGCAGATGGGTGCACGACGGGTTTATCCCGAACACAGCACTGCCAACGCGAACTGCTTCAGGAAGTACGAGTACGACAGCCAGCGTGGCAGCCGCTACACCCAACACCAAAATCCCAACACCCTCGTCCCAGTTCGAACTCGTGTTCCGCACCGATCCGACCGTGTTCGACGGGAGGTTCGCGAACAACGGCTGGTTGCAGGAGTTACCCAAGCCGCTGAACAAAGTCACCTGGGACAATGCGGCGCTCGTCAGTCCGAAGACAGCAGAGCAGTTGGGCCTTAAGCGAAAAGTCGGTGAAAAGGGCGGCGATATTTGGGTAGACACTTTGAAGATCACCAGGGGCGGTCAAACGCTGAACGGCGTTCCCACCTGGATCACTCCCGGCCAGCCAGACAATGTCATCACGATCTATCTCGGCTATGGCCGCCGCCTGGCTGGACGAGTGGGTAATGGACACGGGTTCGATGCCTATCCGCTCCGCACTTCCGATTCGCCGTGGTCAGCTTCCGGAGTCCAGGTCGAACGCGACAGTGGCACTTACCAACTCGCATCAACTCAGACCCATTTCATGATGGAAGGCCGAGACATAATTCGCTCGAGCAATGTCGGCGAAGAGCATCATGACGAAGGCCATGGTAGACATCCGGAGCCGGGCCCGGACATGACGCTTTACGATCCGAGTGAGCACGACTCGAAGAAGTTCGGGAAGGGTTACGCCTGGGGCATGGCTATCGACCTGAACAATTGCGTCGGGTGTAACGCTTGCACAGTCGCCTGCCAGTCGGAAAACAACATTCCGATCGTCGGTAAAGAACAGGTAGCGCGTAGTCGCGAGATGCACTGGATTCGCGTCGATACTTATTTCGAAGGCCACGATGAAAGCCATCCGGAAGGTACGCATTTCATGCCCGTGCCTTGCATGCACTGTGAGAACGCGCCCTGCGAGCCGGTTTGTCCCGTGCACGCGACGGTACACAGCGCCGAAGGGCTCAACGACATGGTCTACAACCGCTGTGTCGGGACGAAATACTGTTCAAACAACTGTCCCTACAAGGTGCGGCGCTTCAATTTCTTCCTCTATCAGGACTGGGATACGCCGACTTATCAGTTGATGCGCAATCCGGAAGTGACCGTGCGTAGCCGCGGCGTGATGGAGAAGTGCACCTACTGCGTGCAGCGAATTCAGGAAGCAAAGATCACGTCGGAGAACGAGGATAGAAAGGTGCGTGACGGCGAGATCGTGACTGCCTGCCAGGCGGTCTGCCCATCTCAGGCGATTGTCTTTGGCGACGTGAACGATCCCGAAAGCCGTGTTTCGAAATTGAAAGCGCAGGAACGCAACTATTCGCTGCTGGCGGAATTGAACACCCGTCCGCGCACGACTTACCTGTCAGAGTTGCGTAATCCGAATCCAGAGATAACCAAGGGTGCTCATTAGTCCAGAGTTGAATGGGCAGGACTGAGTGCTGAGTACTGAGTTCCAACGGAGGTAGCTTACTTTTCACGGGGAACTCGGTTAACAGTCGGAACTCAGTACTCAGCACTCAGTACTTTTTCTTATGCAAGACGAGCCACACAATCAGGTTCATCATTCGACAGCGCCGGTCATTGAACCGGGGATGACGTTTGCTTCGGTAACCGACAAGATCAGCTCGATCGTCTTGAAACGTAAGACGCCCATCGGCTGGTTCATCGGCTTTGCCATCTCGTTTGCTCTCTTCCAGTTGTTGATGCTCGCTATCTTCAACCTGGTTTTTGTAGGCATTGGACTTTGGGGCATTAATGTTCCGGTAGCCTGGGGCATGGACATCCTCAACTTCGTCTGGTGGATCGGCATCGGCCACGCGGGCACCTTGATTTCAGCAATTCTGCTGTTGATGCGTCAGGAGTGGCGCACCTCCATCAATCGCTTCGCCGAAGCGATGACGCTTTTTGCCGTGGCCCAGGCGGGCATGTATCCGATTTTCCACCTCGGACGTCCATGGTTAGCTTACTGGCTGTTTCCATATCCGAACACGATGGGAATCTGGCCGCAATTTCGCAGCCCGCTGATGTGGGACGTGTTCGCGGTCTCTACCTACGCAACCGTTTCGGCGCTCTTCTGGTTCATTGGTTTGATTCCGGACTTTGCCACGCTGCGTGATCGCGCCCGCAGCAAGCCCTGGCAGATTCTTTATGGACTGCTCGCAATGGGCTGGCGCGGATCTGCGCGCCACTGGCATCGCTATGAGATGGCATATTTGCTGCTCGCCGGACTGGCCACGCCGCTCGTGCTCTCAGTGCACACGATCGTCAGTTTCGACTTCGCAGTCGGCATTATTCCCGGTTGGCATGCGACGATCTTTCCGCCTTACTTCGTCGCCGGCGCTATCTACGCAGGTTTCGCCATGGTGTTGCTGCTGACAATTCCGTTGCGCAAGTTTTATGGCCTGGAAGGCTTCATTACGATGCGCCACGTACACAACATGGCCAAGGTGATGCTTGCAACGGGTCTGATTGTCGGTTACGGGTACCTTGTTGAAGCGTTCTTCGGTTGGTACAGCGGCAATCAATACGAGCGCTACATGATCTGGAATCGCATGACCGGCCCGTATGCGGGTTACTACTGGGCTCTGATTCTGTGCAACATCATTGCGCCGCAGTTTCTGTGGTTCAAGAAAGTACGCGCCAACCTGGTGGCGCTGTGGCTGATCTGCATAGTGGTGAGCATCGGGATGTGGCTGGAGCGGTTTGTGATTATCGTAACGAGTTTGCATCGCGACTATCTACCTTCGTCCTGGGGAAATTATCAGCCGACGCAGTGGGACTGGGCGATGTTTGTCGGCACGATCGGGTTTTTCTTTACGCTCCTGTTTCTGTTCATCCGCTTCCTGCCGATGATTTCGATCTTCGAGATGCGGACGATCTTGCCGGATGCGGAAGTGGAGGAATGAGACCCGGGGACGCGGAGATGGGGAGAGTCGAGTTCCGGTGCAGTAGCCCGACCGTGAGGGCGGGCTCAGTGGTGGATATGAGTAATGGCTGACGATCGCGACAAATCAAAAGACAAGGACAGAGGTAACGAGCCGGATAACATCTCCGCGTCTCCGCGTCACCGTGTCACCCCGTCCGTGTCTCCGCCTCCCCGTGTCTCCCCGTCCGCGACCCACGGACATCACAAGACTCCTCCGCTCTACGGCGTGATGGCCGAGTTTGATAACCCAACCGATCTCGTTGCCGCCGCCCGG
>JANNON010000759.1:0-5554 GCA_031399105.1 Blastocatellia bacterium
GTAGGGGCGTCCCTCCGTGGGCGCCCCTCGTCCATTATGAGGTCATTTTGCCGGCAGGGGGCCCCTGGGCGGCAAGGGGCCCACGGAGGGACCCCCTACAAACTTACTTCACAACCAACTTCTCGTGCGGCAGCATCGCGGGCATTCCTTTGTGTTGCCAGCAGCGATTTGGCTCGGGCACGCGACGAGAACACGGCGTTCCCTTCTTCGTTCGTGCTCCGCAGATGTAGACCTCTTCTGAGACCACTTCGGTTTTCTCAGCATCTTGCCCTTCAGATTTGTCAGCCACCCGGTTTCGATTGTTTAGATCCAGCAACGGTGAATTCGCGCTGCGTTGAATTATTAAAGGCGGCGGCGCGGGACGCATCGCTCTTCCCGCAATCACGCCAAAACAGATCAAAACCACACCGATAAGTAACGGACGGGTGAACCGCTCTTTTCGGTGATGCTTTGCACAGTCGCTGCAAAAACGGAGGCTGTGCCAGACACGCCAACGCAAACGAATGACTTTCTCACCGCATTCACAGCAGAAATTTGGACGGTACATTGTGAGGTCTCCGAGAAGTTAGTGAGGACTACGAACAACCAACGATGAACGAATTATAGCGCCCGAGCCGCCAATTCAGAACCGAGGAGCGACAGCGACCGGGGACTAACCCTACACTCACCCCGCGAATGGACAGCTACAGAAACGCTGTATTGTTAGTCATTCGTCTCCGAAATCGGCCCGGTCGCTGCCGCTCACCGGTTCTGATTACTCATCTAAGCAACGCACTCCTCGGTTTCAGCGTCCGAAGACTCGACGCCATCATCGGGGCCATCTAGTAGGGATTTGCCAAATTCTCCGAACGGAAGGCATACTCGCTTACAAACCTGTATCGAATTATCAGCTTATTTTCCATGATTAATAATCGATTGACTCGTTCACTCCCCTTGAAAACTGCTTACCGCGCGCTGCTTCTCTCGACGCTCATTTTCGTTTCGAGTGGCGTCATATTGGCCCAGGACGACGTGGTTCGCACCGAGACTTCCCTTGTGCAACTTAACGTCGGCGTAGTCGATCGTCAGGGTCGCGCGATCACCTCTCTTTCACGCAAGGATTTCGCCGTTTATGAAGACGGCGTAAAACAGTCAATCCTTCATTTTGAGCCCACGAGCGCGCCGTTCAGTCTGGTGCTGATGCTCGATACGTCCGGATCGACCATCAGCTTCCGGCCGCAACTAAAGCAAGCGGCCTGGCGATTCCTCGATGCGCTGGCGCCGGAAGATCGGGTGCAAGTAATTCAGTTCAACGCAAAGGTAAAGACACTCGCGGACTTCTCGACAAATCGGAGAAAGACCGCCTATGCAATCGATATTGCTGAGGGAGCCGGTGAAACGCATTTTTACGATGCCTTAAAATTTGCTTTGCGATCACTCGCCCGGGAAGGCAAACGACGAAAGGCAATCGTGGTGCTGACTGATGGCCTGGATACGAGCATGCGCAACACGGACCGTGATGCCGCGGGAAGAGCGCAAACCGACGAAGAGGCCGTCAAAGCGATCAACCCTATGGCCAATGGTGTACTGAACGACGTATTGAATCAGGCGGATCGTCAGGGAGTTACCATCTATCCGCTGGCGCTGCCATCGGGCGATGTGAAGCGTTTGCCGTTACCGACACCGAGCATTGTTGGCATCTATACTGCCGCACGTTTGCGAGTGCAGATGCTTGCGGATCGGACGGGAGGGCGTATCCATGAAATTCAGCGACTGGATCAGATGGCGCGACTGTACATGGAAGTTGCAGCCGACCTCAGATCGCTCTACACCGTTGCCTATCAAGCCCCGAGCGATCGGCCAAGGAACGGAAAATGGCATGAGGTGCGAATTGAAGTCGCTTTTCCTGAACTGATCGCGCGAACACGACCGGGCTACTATGCGCAGTAAGAGAAAGTGCTGAGTACTGAGTGCCGGGAGGAAGTTTCGAGTTTCGAGTTTCTAGTTTCTAGTTTCGAGTTACTGGTCCCGGTTATTCCTGGTCATCAAAACTTTAGGGCTTTGGCAATTTCCGGAACAACCTTCTTAATTCTGTATTCTGTATTCTGTATTCTGTTTTCTGCTTTCTGCTTTCTGTTCTTACCAATTTGACGCCTTTCGCTTCACCATTTACTATCTATCTCACCGCAATTCAGGCACCCGTAGCTCAGTTGGATAGAGTACCTGACTACGAATCAGGGGGTCGCATGTTCGAATCATGCCGGGTGCACCAATATCTCAACAACTTACGGGAACATGAGAAGAGTGAGACGGCGCGTTGGTGTGCCTATGGTGCGCCAAGTAGTTTTGGGCGTGATAGAACGCGCGCCCGTACGGTCTCTTTTCCTTTTCAGGTTTGTGGGTTTTCCTATATGGAGAGACTTGGAAAACTCTAAAACCCAGGCGAAAAGGCATGAGAAAGCCCGCCGTCCTATGCACTCGCTGACGGCTTTGCACAAAAAACTAATACTCGACGCTAAATCTGCGGGGTGAAGCTGGAGATGCGCAAAGCAATCAGAACCGCGAAGTGCAGCGACCGGGCCGAAGCGATAAATTCAACTGGTTTCGAAAGAGATCTCAACTCTAGTCAATTGCGTGCTTCTTCCGAATCGGCCCGGTCGCTGCGCTCCGCGGTTCTGATTGCTTCTCTTCGGCCCACTTTTTGTTCCAAGCGCTCGCTGACGCTCGCAAATCTTATCCTCTCGAGTCTTTAGTATTGAGGTATGACGATGAATGATGAACTAAAATTCTATTTGGTCGGGCTTTATGCGTTGAAACCTGATCTTGGGAGCGTAGTCTATACGAGAGGCGCTGATGGCACGATTGAGAGGTGGGACATTGCGCCTGGCTACATTCTGGATGCCTTCCCCCAGTTTTACTTAGAAGGGGTGGGTGTTGTGGCCCAATCCGAAGAGCAGGCTCGAATCGTTGGGTTGAACAAGCTTCTTAAGCATTGCCCGGTCGAGGACGGGTGGATTCTTCACAACGCAGCAATTCACACCATCTCAAGGTCGGACTTGTTACAAATCGCGGACACCGCTACCGGCGATCATGAGAGCGACGGTGATGGACTCATCATGTGAATGTGCACAGAGAAGAAGTAGCACGGAGCGCGCTCTCAGTTTGCGGAGTGTAGTTCTCTCTTTCAAAGGCAGGCATTTCTCTGAAAAGTTAATTAGCGCGACAAATGGCAGTCTCTGAGCTGCCACCTTTGTTTTGGCGGGCAAAATCCGCCGGCGTCCCAACTCCATGCCCGACACCTCCGCCACCTGGCAATGCGGTTGTCATCCGTATTGTCCGATCTGACGCACGCTGCTGTTTTGATGTACTCTGGCCGGTGAATTCACATTAGTCCTAGCCGGCTCGAGTTCTTCCAAGCAGGCCTCACTCAAAAACCTCTCTCGACATCGCAGCCGGTTCCGCAATGAGGAGTGATTTACGTATGAAGCCTGAGCGAAACCAATCCCCTGCTCCGCATCCTGACGACCAAAACCAGCCGGCCGACGTAACTGGTTCATCATCCATCAACAAATCTGCTACTTCCGATGCCGAGAGCTTGCGCCTGGGCGAAGGACAATTTCGTCTCGCGTTTGAGAACGCTCCTATCGGTATGGCGATCGTTGGACTCGACTACCGCCTGAAACGCGTCAACAAATCGCTTTGTGATGCGCTCGGTTACAGCGAAGAAGAGTTGCTCGAACGTGAGTTCACCGATATCACCCATCCCGATGATCTCGGGAAGGACAAAGGCCTCGCGGACAGGCTGTTTCGTGGTGAGATTCCGTCTTACCGTATCGAGAAGCGGTTTATCAATCGCGAAGGCAGCCTCGTCTGGCTGGATCTCACCGCCGTGACGATCGGCGAGGCGGTGAAGATCGAAGCGAGATCGTCTCAACCACTTTATGGACTCGCGATGGTTGAGAACATCACTGAGCGCAAGCGAACTCATGAAGCGTTGCGCACAAGCGAGGAACGTTATCGCTCATTCGTAGTGAATAGCTCAGAGGGGATCTGGCGCTTTGAGATTGAGCAGCCGATCGATATCACGCTGCCTAGCGAGGAACAGATCGCCTTGTTCTTCAAGCATGCGTATCTCGCCGAATGCAATGATGCCCTCGCCCGGATGTACGGACATTTGCGCGCTGACGATCTCGTCGGGAAACGCTTCGGAGACATTGCTCTGGCTTCGAGCCCGGCGAATCCCGGATCGCTGCGCAAGTTTATTAGCAGTGGCTATCGATTGCTCGACGTAAAGACCGAGGAGCTGGATCCAACTGGAGATCTGAAAAGCTTCTCCAACAATGTCATCGGCATCGTCGTGAATGGCGTGCTGCTGCGCGTGTGGGGCGTGCAACGTGACGAGACTGAGCAGAGCCGAACCGAACAGGAACTCAAACGTTCGCGTGAGCAACTGCGTGAACTCGCTGCTTACCTGCAATCGATTCGCGAAAAGGAGCGAGCCGACATAGCTCGTGAGATGCACGATGTGCTTGGTCAATCGTTAACCAGCCTGCGAATCGATATTGCCTGGGTCACTACCAAACTGAAGAACTCGGGAGCTATCACCACGGGCATCGATGAACGGCTGCAGGACATCGACACGCTTTTGAACGAGACAATCGCGTCGGTCAAAAAGTTGTCTACAGAGTTGCGACCGGGAGTGCTCGACAAATTCGGATTAGGCGCAGCCATCGAATGGCAGTGCGAAGAGTTTAGTCGCCGCACTGGTATCGAGTGTGATATCCGGATCCCGAAGAAGGAACTATCGCTGGAGACGCAAAGATCAACTGCGCTTTTTCGCATACTCCAGGAGGCGCTGACGAATGTTGCCCGTCACTCGGAAGCTACACGCGTAAAGATCGAACTCTCGTTCCAACGGCCAAACGCGGTTCTTTTTATCAGCGATAACGGTCGGGGAATAACCGACACGCAGCTTTCGGCGCCCGACTCGTTGGGACTGCTGGGCATGCGCGAACGCGCCGAGATGTTAGGCGGCAGTTTCAGCGTCGCAGCTAAACCTGGAGCGGGAACTGAACTGAAGGCAAGCATTCCCGTGTCGGTTTCTCAGTTGCAGTCAACGGACCACAGCAATGATTAGAGTGCTGATCGTAGACGATCATCCAATAGTGCGACGCGGGTTGAAAGAGATTCTGAAGGGCGAGCCCGATATCGAAGTCTCTGAATCGGCGGACGCTCGCGGAGCTTTGGGTCTCTTGAAGGAACGAACGTTTGACTTAGTGGTTCTGGATCTTGAACTGCCGGACGCAAACGGGCTGGATGTTTTGAGGGAGATAAAACGGAAGCGCCGCGGGGTTCATGTGCTGGTGCTCAGCGTTTACCCGGAAGATCAATTCGCGGTGCGGGTGTTGAAGGCCGGCGCCTCGGGGTTCGTTTCCAAGGACGCTGCTCCTGAAGAGCTGGTGAAGGCTATTCGCAAGATCCTCGGCGGTGGGAAACACATCAGCGAACGAGTCGCCCATCGTTTGTTGGACCATCTGCATGAAGCTGAAAACCCACTGCTCCACGAGAAGCTTTC
>JANNON010000924.1:0-6280 GCA_031399105.1 Blastocatellia bacterium
CAGGGTCCACCTTCCTGACAGTGAGACTGCACATCTGGCCTCCTAGTATTCAGCGCGTTAGTTACACACAATTTCGGTAGCGGGTGAGTTGATAAAGAGGCCGAAATGCCGCCGGAAGTAGTTACGGTTAGGGAATTAATCCAACGGGACATACAAGGAAATTAAGATGCAAGCCTTCAAAGAAATAGACCGTAAGACCCAGTCATCAATCCAACCACGTCCGGTCGAGATTCAAGAAAGCATCGAACGGTTGAGCTGGTTGATGGATGATCTATTTCGCATTCCCGTTATCGGTTGGCGAGTCGGACTGGATGCTCTCGTGGGCTTGATTCCGGGGTTCGGAGACAGCCTCACTTCGCTCGCATCTTTTTATATCCTCGCCTCGGGAGTCCGGTACGGCGTTCCGAAGATCACTCTGGTGCGAATGGGTTTGAATCTCGGTCTCGATTACGCGCTGGGTTCCCTGCCATTCGTCGGCGATGTTTTTGACGCGTGGTTTAAGTCGAATCAAAAGAACGTAGCGCTGTTGAAGGAACACGCAACGGTCTCGGCAGACGAAACACGTCCGGGAACGATTGGCGACTGGCTTTTCGTGGGATTGATAATGCTCTTACTGGTAGGCGTAGTATTCGGAGCAGCGGTCGTGAGCGTCTATCTGCTGCTCCTGATTACGGGCGCAATAATTAATTCGCCTTAAGCGACTGCCTGCGGCTGACCAAGGAGCCGGTCCAACGCCGTCTTCAAAAGATCCAACCCTCGTTCACCTGCCGCAAAGCTTCGCAGCTTTCCTTCGGCATCAAACAAATAGTAGGCAGGAACGTATCCCTGCTCGTTTAGAAAGGCGTCTTTGATCAGGTGCTCATTATCAATCGCGCAAGGTTCAGTGATGCCATAGGTCGCAATCGCATCGCGCACCGTTTCAACATTGGTGTCTGCTTCGTACCGTGGCATGTGCACGGCAACTACTCTTAGCCCATCTTCCTTCCGCTCATCCCGCCACTGCGCCAGCTTGGGCAAGTTGTCTTTGCAAGTATGACAACTAACCGACCAAAAATGGACCAGGGTCGGTCGTCCCTGTAGCTCGTTTTCTGCATGAGCTTGCGTTCCTCCGAACCACTCGGTCGCGCCGCTAAGGCTGGGCATCGTTGTTCCAATTCTCATCGCCATCGTCGTTATTCCTCTTTCGCTAAACTCCCTTGTTGAAAAACCCACAATCACTGGCCGCGGATTAACGCGGATAAGGCGGATCCGAAAACCGTATTGAACTTCAGATCCGTGTCATCCGCGGTCATCCGCGGCTTCTTTTGTCTTACGAATTCAGCGTCTTCTGACCTGGTTTCCATTCCGCCTGGCAGAGTCCACCGGTTTGCAGAGCCTGAATGACTCGCAAAGTCTCTTCCGCCGAACGCCCGATGTTCAGATCGTGAACGACCTTGTAACGCAGGACGCCTTCGGGATCGATAATGAAGAGACCACGAAGAGCAATTCCGCGATCTTCTATCAGCACGCCATAGTCACGCGCCACGGTCTTGGTCGCGTCGGCTGCGAGTGGGTACTTGAGGTCTGCCACGCCGCCCTTATCACGAGGCGTCTGCAGCCAGGCGCGGTGTGAATAGACCGAGTCGGTTGAAACGCCGATGATGTCGGCGCCGATGCCCTGGAAATCCTCATAGCGATCGCTGAATGCGGTTAGTTCGGTCGGGCAAACAAAAGTGAAGTCGAGCGGATAGAAAAGAAGCACCACCCAACGTCCCTTGTAGTCTGCGAGTTTTACGTTCTCGTTCAACTTCTCAATGTTCTTCGTTGAACCCATGTCGAAATCCGGAGCCGGCTGGCCCACCATCGACTTATCTGTTGCTAAAGCTGCTGCTGCTGTCATGAATCCTCCAATTTTCAATTAAGGGTCACTTGTCATCACTCGCACGCTGCGAATGTCTTCGAAACTTGTTCATACTCGGCGTCGGTAATCTGCTAGCGGCAGTCCGGACAAACACCTGTGAGTGTCAGGTGCACCGATTCAGCCTTGAACTTTGATTTCCGCGCTGCGGCTCGCATTAGTTCGGCCGCTTCCGGAAGGTCAAAATCTACGAGCTTGCCGCAAATGCTGCAGATTGCATGATCGTGTCTGTCAATGACGCCGTCATAGCGACTAGCGCAGTCGCCAAAGGAAATCTCGCGCACCATTCCCGCCTCCCGCAGAAACTTGAGGGAGTTGTAGACGGTGGCGTAGCTTAAGGACGGCAGCCGCTTACGTGCCGCCTCAAAAATGTCGCTGGCCGTGGGATGGTCTTCCCGCTCGCGAATGACCGCGAGCACTGCCTCGCGCTGCGGAGTCAGCCGCTGACCACCACTGCTGTCTTGTTCCGAACCACTCATGGCCCTAAACTTAGACTAATTCTAAATTGTAGTCAAGCCGGGTGGGTGGTGGCGCGGTCAGCAGACAAGCGGGAGCGTCAGGGGTCCGATGCGTTCGCTCAACGTTGTGGGTCGCAGTCAGTACGGTTACGCGGTAGCGTCGGGTCCGATGCTCGCTCAGCGATGCCCTTCCGTAGCTGAGTTTCAGCTATAGACCTTTGCCTCGTTCTGCTGATACAAGAACAACTTTCTAATACTGAAATAGGAGCATCTTGATGAAGAGTATTTCGGTGGTAGCCCTCTCCATAACTCTGTTTGTATGTGGCAGCGTCGGCCACACAACTGCCCGCAAGCCAAACGGGCAAGAGCCGTCACCGGTGATTGTGCTGCGAGCCGCACGAATGCTGGACCTCAAAACCGGACGTATTGTTTCGCCCGCAGTCGTTGTGATCGAGAGGGATCGAATCAAGAGCGTTAACCCGTCGATCGTTCCCCGAGGACAGGTTATTGATTTGGGGAACGCGACGCTGTTACCTGGATTCATCGACATGCATACGCATCTCTCGTTTGATATCGAGGGAGCGTGGATCAATCGCGCTGTTACCGACACGGCTGGCGACTATGCGCTGCGTGGAGCGCGCAACGCTCGTAACACTTTGCTCGCCGGCTTCACCACAGTTCGCGATCTTGGCTCAAAAGACTTCATCGACGTCGCTCTCATGCGTGCCATCGACCAGGATTTTATTGTTGGACCTCGCATCTTCCCGTCTGGCCACTCAATTGGGATTACGGGTGGACACTGTGATACGACCGGATATGCTCCGGGAATACTCGAACGTAACGCCGAGACAGGCGTGGCCGATGGGCCAGATGGCGTTCTGAAGGCTGTGCGCTACCAGATAAAGCACGGGGCCAAGGTTATAAAGATTTGCGCCACGGCCGGGGTCTTGTCGCTGGAAGGACCAGTCGGTGCGCAGCAATTTTCTGAGATCGAAATGCGCACAATTGTGGAAGAGGCGGCGCGGCATGGGACAAAAGTCGCGGCTCATGCGCACGGCACGGAAGGCATCATGGCGGCGGTGCGCGCGGGCGTGGCCTCAATTGAGCACGGCTCAGTGCTTAACGACGAAGTGATCCGATTGATGAAGGAGCGCGGAACTTATTTAGTGCCCACGTCATATCTGGGTGAAGCCATTCGCCTGGATGCTTTGCCTGAGCCGATCAGAGCCAAGGCCAATCACATTTTGCCGCTGGCTCGACAAAGCCTCGAGCGAGCTATCAAGGCCGATCTCAGAATCGCCTTCGGTACGGACGCGGCAGTAATTTCGCATGGGCAGAATGGTAAAGAGTTCGGCACTCTCGTAGCTCGAGGGATGACTCCCATTGAGGCTATCCGCACGGCTACGTTAAACGCGGCTGACTTGTTGGGAGTGACTGACCGCGGAAGCATTGCGCCGGGACTGTTGGCTGACCTGATAGCTGTGCCAGGAGATCCACTCGAGAACATTCGCGTGCTGGAGGACGTGCGCTTCGTTATGAAAGGTGGGCAGATCTACAAGCGACCTTGATCAAGTGTTAAGGTATCGCGACCAGGCCGTGAGATCGCAAAGCACCATGGCTGGTGAGAGTTACACGGATTAACGTTGTAGGGGCGTCCCGCCGTGGACGCCCCTCGTTTCGTAACGAATCACCTGCGAGAGACTCATTGGTGTTGTGACGAGGGGCGCCCACCGAGGGACGCCCTACAATCCTTGCGACAAGCCTCGTTAACCTTAGGGAAGAGCCATCGACCGGAGATAATTGAACAGATGAAATCGAACGTTCTCACATTGCTGTTGATCATGCTTCTGACACGGACCGCGACAGCACAAGTCGCGCCCACCGGCGATTATCATCAACATGTTTTCAGTCCTACTATCGCGAAGTTCCTCTCCTCCGGATCAGGTGGACCGCTGCAGCTCACCGCGAGCGATGTCGTAACTCATCTCGATAACGCCGGCATTCGTCGTGGCATTCTGTTGTCGGTTGCTTACATGTACGGGAGGCCATCGCGGACTGTTGAAGATGAGTATGCCAAGGTGCGGGCGGAGAACGATTGGACCGCAGCCCAGGCGGCGCAATTTCCAAAGCGGCTAGTTGCCTTCTGCAGTTTCAACCCGCTTAAGGAGTACGCGCTCGAGGAACTCGAGCGGTGCGCGAAGGATCCGAATCTCAAGCATGGCCTCAAGCTGCATTTTGGGAACTCCGATGTGCAAGTGGACAACGCTGAACATCTCGAAAAGTTAAAGCATGTCTTTCGGGCGACAAACAAGCACCGGATGGCGATGGTCATTCACATGCGCGCATCCATCTCGCTAAAGCGTCCGTATGGATCCGCACAGGCCCGCGTGTTTCTCGAACAACTGCTGCCGCTTGTTCCTGATACACACGTACAGATTGCGCACCTCGCGGGCACCGGCCCTGGATATGATGATCCTCCCTCTGATGAAGCCTTGTCCGTGCTCGCGGAGGCATTTAAGCGGCGCGATTCGCGAACGCGGCGTCTCTGGTTCGATGTGGCAAGCTGCGTAGACCTCAACATCTCCCCGGCGAACGCTGCACTTGTCGTTAGACGAATTCGTCAGATAGGAGCAAAACGGATTTTGTACGGAACAGACGCTGCGGTCGGCGACAATCTGCGACCACGCGAGAGTTGGGCTGCGTTTCGCAAACTACCGCTCACTGAATCAGAGTTCAAGCAGATTGCCAAAAACGTCGCGCCGTACCTCCGTTGAGAGTTCGTGCTGGGAAAACGTACTAATGTATTTTGAGATCATTGGTGAGCTTAGTGAGATTGAAACAATCGCCCGCGGGACTGTCAGTTCGGGAGCGAGCACGACTGCGCAAACAGTTTGGCCCAGGGCGTTGGCGTAAACTCAAAGGTGTTGGGACGGTCAGGCTAGCCAATGGTAGGATACGCACAGCAGAACTACATTGGTATGAAGCGCACGGAATGGGAAAAAAGAAGTTGAAGATTAAGCGTTACCTGGATTAAAGGCGATGAAAAGACCAAAGTTGATTAGCAAATTTGTCCTCTGTATTCGCAATGAAGATTGTGAGGATCTAGAGCCTCGGAAGCTATATCGCGTGCTCCCGGATGAGGCCGCCGCTGAGGATGGCTACCTTCGGGTGACCGACGAGTCGGGAGAAGATTACCTCTATCCCCAAGATTATTTCCTTCCGATCGAGTTGCCAAAAGCTGCCGAGAAGGCCTTGCTGTCCGCTGCCTAGCCGAAAAATCAAGCACTAAACCCCAGGCACAAAATCAAAGCACAAAGCATAAAGCACAAAGCAGTTCTTCATAATTTGTGGATACTCTATCTCGGTTGCTCGAGTCGCTTCTTTCCTGCCATCGCTTCCTTGTAAGCACCGCCCCGAACCTCACCAATCTTGATCGCTTCATCGAACTGCTTTGAAGCTTCCTCTTTATTTTCCAGAAAAGCGTAGATGCGTCCCATCGCTTCACGGGCGCGAGAGATCAAACCGCGATCGGTTTCAGGCGAAGCCGCTTCCAGCGCAAACCGATAGTTTGCCAAAGCGCGATTCAATCGCTCTGCCTGCACGTTCTCATCGGTGGCATCCTGAGCGGCGAGATTCGCTGTCTGCGCTAAAGCAAAAAACAGACGCGGCTCGCGCGGATACTCTTTGAATAACTCTTTCAGTCGCGCTTCGGCGTTGTTGTAATCCTTCAGCCGCAAAATCTCTTCGATGTCGGTCAACTTCTTGACCAGGCTCGCGGCCTTCGCATTCTCTCCCGAGTTGATTGGATCTTCTGCTTCGGCCTGGCGAGCGCTCAGCCTCACTTGTCGGGCCGCCACGGCCCGTTTGCGAGCTTCGACGTACTCCAAGGAACGTTTGCTCTCTCTTACCGGATCGAACGAGGCAA
>JANNON010000763.1:0-11351 GCA_031399105.1 Blastocatellia bacterium
AAGTCCTCATTTCCGACAAGATGGACGAGAACGCCGCCCGCATTTTCCGCGAGCGCGGCTGCGACGTCGATGTGATCACCGGTGAGACGCCCGAGCAACTCGCGGCCCGGATCGGCGAATACGCGAATCTGTCCTGGGCCGAGCGCTACTCGGCATCGAGCAGGAGAACCGGGACAATTTCGAAGGGCTCGTGCAATTCAATAAGGCTCGCTTCGAAGAGGGATATATCGCGGAAGGTGACCTGCTGAAAGTTCGTTTGGAACGAATCAAGTTTGACTTCGCTGTAGCCAATGCTGAGCTGGCCTTCCGAAAAACAAAGATTCGTCTGCTTGAGCTGATCGGAGAACCGGACTTTGAGCGCGCTGCCAAAGTCGATGTAACCAGCCGTCTTCAGATGCCGACCGTTGACCTCAATCTGGTGCAGCTAAGAGAGGCTGCATTGGCCAATCGTCCGGAAGTGAAAGTGGCCGAAGCCGAGGTCGCTCTGACAGAGTCTGCGATCAAACTGGAACGTTCGCGTGCGCGCGGTGAGGTGACTCCATACGTTGGCTATAAGCGCGTGGGTGTGGACAACACAGTCCTCGCCGGAGTTACGGTGCCGCTGCCATTTGGAAATCGCAATCAATCTGGGATCGCGCGCGCGGAAGCTGAACAAAAAGTTGCGGAAACGAGTTTGCGTTTTGTTCGCAACCGTGCACTCGCAGAAGTCGAAGCAGCGTTTCGTGCCTACGAGGCGGCGCGCGAACAAGTGAGAGCGTATGAAGCAGGTCTGTTGAGACAGGCCGATGAGTCACGTGAGATTCAGCTTGCCGCTTACCAGGAAGGCGTAGCGGAACTAATTACGTTGATTGAAGCCCAGAAAACCAGAACCGAAATCCGCGCCAACTACTATCGAGCAATTTTTGACTACTACACGAGCATCTTTCAACTGGAGCTGGCCACCGGCAGCGATATCAAATTATGAGTACACCGAACGACAGCAACGACGAACGCCCGGAAGAAACGAAGCGGGTAAGAATCACCCGCGAAGATACCTACAGCAGCATCGGATCCGACGGCTCTGCCTCACGACGGAAACTGGTAGTGATTGTGGCTGCCGTAGCCGTATTCGCAATGGTCATCATTCTATTTGCTTTCCTCTGGTTGCGACCCGCTAAAGAAGTGAAGACTGAAGCGTCTCCGGCCCCAGGTAACACGGGAACAGTGAAGTTTCTGATGGAGCAACAGTGGCTCATCAAGATGAAGCTGGCCCAGGTTGAAGAGCAGACAGTGGCGCGGCAAATCACCGCAACCGGTCGGGTCGTTCCGGCGGCGAACAAGCAGGCCGTAATTGCCCCGCCTGTGGGCGGCATTCTTGCTGGGGGACAGATTCCACGCATCGGACAGCGCGTTGCGCAAGGACAGACCATCGCCGTCGTGCAACAAACCGCAACTTCCGCTGAGCAGGCGCAGGTGCGAGCGGCGGCCGCATCGGTCAATATCGAAAATGCCCGTCTTGAAGCTGACCGTCGCACCGCAGCGGGTGAAGTGGAAGCCGCTCGCGTCCGCTTCGATCAAGCCACCAAAGAGGCCTCACGCGCCAGGCGTCTTTACGAACGTAAAGCCTTTTCGGAGCGACAGGTTCAAGCGGCAGAGGCTGATCTCGAGGCAGCGAAAGTAGGTTATGACGCAGCCGTAAAACGTGTGGAAGCGCTTACCGCATCACGATCCCTTGCAGCTGCCAGAGCGAATGTCGGCAGCGCCAATGCGAGTTTCACGGTGCGCGCACCGCTCAGCGGTTACGTGACAAAAGTCAACAAATCGATCGGAGAGCAGGTCGAACCCGGTGAAGCGATTCTCGAGATCAGCAATTTGGATGTTGTTTGGGTTGAGGCTCCAATCTTCGAGCGAGACTTAAACCGTCTCGGTGGAGGCGCCGGTGCGACATTCACCACTGCCGCCTACCCGAACCAGGAGTTCCGCGGCTCCGTCGTTGACATCGGCGCTGTAATCAATGAGCAGACGCGCGCCGCTACGGTCGTCTTTCAGGTTCCGAACGGCGGACGCGCCCTGCGCATCGGGATGCAAGCGAACGTGCGCCTAGACTCGGGGGAATCAGTGACGGCAATGATGATACCGGTGTCGGCGGTGCTTGATAACGAAGGAAAGAAAATTATCTACGTGCTGCTTTCCGGAGAAGAGTTTGAGCGTCGCGAGGTGACGCTTGGCGATGCGTACGGAGCCAAAGTGGCGGTCCTTTCTGGTCTCAATAAAGGGGAGCGCGTAGTCACGCAGGGCGCTTATCAGATCAGGTTGCAGGAACTCAGGCCGGCAGATGCTGGCGTGCATTCACACGAAACCTAACAACTAACTAAATAGAATGCTAAATAAAATTATTCTATGGTCGCTCCGCAACCGACTAATGGTTGTCATTGCCGCAGTCGCGCTAATGATCTACGGCGGCTACGTCACGATGCGCACCGCCGTTGATGTTTTTCCAGACCTGACCGCACCCACAGTCACAATACTCACGGAGTCTCACGGTTTGGCGCCGGAAGAAGTTGAATCGCTTGTTACGCTTCCGATTGAGGCCGCAATGAATGGCACGGCCGGCGTCTATCGAGTGCGTTCCAACTCTGCCATCGGCATCTCGATTGTCTTCGTCGAGTTCAACCTGGACACCGACATCTACCGCGCACGTCAGCTTGTCAACGAAAAGTTGCAGCAGGTGCGCCTTCCCGCTGGAGTGCCTCCTCCCGTCCTGGGTCCGATCTCCTCAACGATGGGCGAAATCATGCTCATCTCAATGACTAGCAAGACGACTTCACCGATGGAGTTGCGATCGATTGCCGATTGGACAGTACGCCCCCGCTTGTTAGGTGTGACGGGCGTCTCGCAGGTGATGATTATTGGCGGCGAGACAAAGCAGTTCCAGGTTCTAGTAGATCCGGCGAAGCTCGCCGATCATGGTTTGACGCTGGAGCAGGTGTCCGAGGCGGTTACCGCGTCGAACGCCAACGCATCGGGCGGCTTTCTGGAACTCACCAACGAAGAGTTTCTGATTCGCGGACGCGCGCGAATTTTCACGCCTGAAGATCTCGCCAACTCCGTGATCACAGTGCGTTCCGGCACGCCTATCCTCATCGGTAACGTCGCGACCGTGCAAGCCGGCCCGGCGTTGAAACGTGGTGACGGCAGCTTCAATATGCAACCAGCGGTCGTCGCCACCATTCAGAAGCAACCAAACGCGAACACTCTGGAAGTTACTGAACATATTGAAACGACGCTCGCCAGCCTAAAAGCGACGCTGCCGCCTGACGTAACGATAGATACAAAGGCGTTCCAACAGTCTGATTTCATCAACCGCGCGGTCGGCAACGTGCGTACGTCGATCATCGAAGGCGGCATCATGGTGACAGTCGTGCTGTTTCTCTTCCTCTGGAACTTCCGCACAACTTTCATCTCTTTGACGGCGATTCCGCTCTCGCTCATCACGGCGGTCCTGGTGATGAACTACTTCAACATCTCGATCAACACAATGACTTTAGGCGGTCTGGCGATCGCGATCGGCGCACTTGTGGACGACGCGATCATCGACGTCGAAAACGTCTTTCGACGTCTAAAACAGAACGCACAATCACCCACGCCCGCTGCCGTTATCGATGTGGTATTCCGCGCGTCCAGCGAAGTAAGAAATTCGATCCTCTTTGCCACGCTCATCATCATCGTGGTTTTCCTTCCTCTCTTTTCTCTCGGTGGTTTCGAGGGACGCATGTTTGCTCCGTTGGCCTTCGCCTATATCATCTCAATCACCGCCTCACTGGTGGTCGCACTCACGGTGACACCAGTACTTTGCTATTTGCTACTCGGTCGTTCGAAGCTCCTTCATGACGAAAAAGATTCACGACTCGTTGCGTGGATGAAAAAGTACTACGCGCGCATCCTGAACTGGACACTTCGTAATCCATATAAAATTATCGCCACGTCAGCCGCGCTGCTGCTGGTTGCGGCTGCCTTGTTCGCTTTCATGGGGCGTGAATTCCTGCCACCATTCAACGAGGGCACGCTGAACATCAATGCGAACATGCCTCCAGGCACGTCTTTGCAGGAGTCCAATCGTATTGGCAATGTCATTGAGGCGGTTCTGCATGAAGTGCCGGAAGTAGTTTCGACGACGCGCCGGACCGGACGCGCCGAACTAGACGAGCATGCGGCGGGCGTTAACACCAGCGAGATCTAGGTCGTCACCAAAGAGGGCGACCGGGCCCACGCGGAGTTCATGGAAGATGTGCGCCAACGTTTGGCACGCATTCCTGGTGTCGAAGCCGAAGTCGGCCAGCCTATTTCGCACCGTATTGACCACTTGCTTTCCGGAACACGGGCGCAGATCGCGATCAAACTTTTCGGACCCGACCTTGCAACGCTTCGGACCAAAGCAGCCGAGATCCGCGACCAGATGGCAGGAGTTGAGGGCGTGGTTGATCTGCTTATCGAGCCGCAGGTCGGCGTACCGCAGGTGCAAATCAACATGAAACGCCAGGCGGCAGCGGCAGTTGGCCTGCGAGCGATAGATTTAGCCGAGACGGTTGATACGGCGTTCAACGGTCATGTCGCTTCGCAAGTCCTTGAAGAACAGCGTACTCACGACGTGCTGGTGCGACACGATGATGCTTCGCGCGAGTCGTTCGCCAGTATCGAGAGCACTTTAATTGATACTCCGACTGGGACACGCATTCCCATTGCTCAGGTCGCTGAAGTACGCCTGGACCAGGGACCAAACACAATTAATCGAGAAAACGTCCAAAGGCGCATCATCATTCAATGCAATGTCGCGGACAGAGACTTAGGCAGCGTCATCACCGATGTCCGATCGGCTATCGGCAATAACGTGCAACTGCCGCAAGGCTACTTTGTTCAGTATGGAGGTCAGTTTGAAGCGCAGGAGAAGGCGTCGCGCCTCATCACGCTGCTCTCAATCGTCGCCATCGGCGGCATCTTCCTGCTGCTATATATCGCGTTAAAGTCGGCGCGCTCCGCCGTGCTGGTGATGGCGAATCTGCCGCTCGCTTTGATCGGCGGGGTCGTCATGGTTTTCCTCTCAGGAGGCACGCTCTCCATCGCATCCCTCGTGGGGTTCATCACCCTGTTCGGTATTGCGACCAGGAACGGCATCATGTTGATTTCCCACTACACTCATTTAATGCAGGAGGAAGGCGTTGGCTTCCGTGACGCAATTGTCCAAGGTTCGATGGAACGCCTGAGTCCCATCCTGATGACGGCGCTCGTTACGGGCGTCGGGCTTATCCCGCTGGCTTTAGGGGCGGGCGAACCGGGCAAGGAAATTCAGCAGCCCATGGCAGTCGTCATACTCGGCGGCATCGTCACCTCGACTTTTCTTAACATGATCGTGATTCCGGCACTCTACCTGAAGTACGGGCGCGCAGAAGCGTATGCACGGTCGCGCGCGATTCCGGAAGGTCCCGAGTTGGCCGCACTTTCAGATTAAGCGTTTTTTCTGGAGCCGATGGCGCCGCTTTTTGATGTAGGCTTGTTACTGGTCTGCGGCTGGTGTTGTAGTTGTGGTCGACATAGCGATTGGCTTCTTCGTGAGCTTCGTGCCGTCTAGTGAGGAGCCGACCAGATTCAACCCCGAAAACATCCGCGGGCGAGGCTTCAAAGGCCCGAAATGGCAGACAAAGATCACCCCAGCGCGCGTCCCTCGCCATGAATGATGCAGTAAACACTCCTACAACACCGTCGAGAGTTTTTCAGGCTGACGGCATCTTGATTGTGATTGCTATTGCCTGTGGTCTACTGCTGTTTCATTGCTACTTCAACAATCGTTACGGCTACTTCCGCGATGAGTTTGATTACCTGTCATGTGGGGATCATCTGGCGTGGGGTTATGTTGACCAGCCGCCACTCTTGCCCTTCCTCGTTAGAGTCAGTCGAATAGTTCTGGGCGATTCGTTGCGGAGCATAAGATTTCTTCCCGCCCTGGCCATTTCGGCCGTCGTCGTTCTGACGGCGATGATCGCGCGGGAATTCGGCGGCCGACGCTTCGCACTTGTGCTTAGTGCTGTCGCTTTTGTGATTGCTCCAATCTATCTTTCGGGCGGCAGTCTGTTGACTACAAACGCACTTGAGCCTCTTCTGTGGATGGCTTGTGCTTACTTCGCGATCCTCGCCGTAAAGCGCGACGCGCGTTACTGGCTCTGGTTCGGAGTCATCGCCGGACTTGGCCTGCAAGAGAAGTACTCGATCGCCATATTCGGTTTTAGCATTGTTGCCGGACTCCTGCTGACGAAGGAGCGCAAGTTTCTTTTGAACAAGTGGCTCTGGCTTGGTGGTGTTGCTGCATTCTTGATCTTTCTTCCCAACTTGATCTGGAACGTCCGGAATGACTGGCCCTTTCTCGAACTCATGGGCAACATCAGGGCCGCTGGCAGAGACGTGCAACTGTCTCCGCTCGAGTTCTTCAGTCAACAAATTCTACTGGTCCATCCGCTAAACGCAGTCATCTGGATTTCGGGCCTGGCTGGATTGCTCTTATTGAAAAGGCTTAAGCAGTTTCGCTTTCTCGGTTGGTGCTATTTGGTTTCATTCACGGCGTTCGTGGTACTGAAAGGAAAGAACTACTACCTCGCGCCAATCTATCCGATACTGCTGGCGGCAGGCGCGGTCGTGATTGAAGCCGCAATCGAGCGGACGCGCCAACGGTGGATGAAGCCAGCGCTGATCGTGTTGTTGCTGGCGGGCGGAGCGTGGCTCGCACCATTGGTGGTGCCGGTTCTCTCCGTAGATCAATTTGTTACTTATATGAATAGTCTGCCATTCAAGGTTAGCCGGAGCGAACACAGTCATGAAAGCGCGATCCTGCCTCAGCACTACGCTGATCAATTTGGCTGGGAAGAGTTGACGGCGAAAACGGCCGAGGCCTGGTCACGGCTGGCGCCCGAAGAGAGAAACGACTGCGGCATCTTTGCGCAGAACTACGGTCAGGCCGGCGCGATTGATTTCTTTGGACCACGGTATGGTCTACCGGCGGCACTCAGCGGTCATCAAACTTACTACTTGTGGGGGCCGCGCGGTTATTCAGGCAACTGCATGATTGTGCTGGATGACGATCGAGAGGACCTTGAGCAGCTTTTCGAGCACGTCGAGTTACTGGGCAACTCCGACCATCCTTACGCCCTGGAGCGCAACATCGCAGTCTTCATCTGTAAGGGCGCGAAGTTTGGAACACTGGCAGAGATTTGGCCTCGGCTGAAGAAATGGCAGTAAGTCCATAACCGGAGATGAAGTGGAAAGGGTTCATCACGCTCAAGGCACGTTTGCCAGACAGATTAGTGTTCAAGTGCGCGTTAGCCCGTCAACGACCAGCCGAGCAAACCGCCAGCACTTACAATTCAACATAGCGGCTCAAGGCGGCCAGCAGGTTAATGTTTTCCACTCAGACATTCTGTCTCACTTCCCACAGGCTGCTATTCGCCGCCGGACAATCCTATCCGCGCTAGAGTCTCATCCGGGTCGCCGCGATGATACAGCCTCGCAAGTTCATCAGGGTCAAAGACATGGCCAAAGGGCGGCCTACCGATCTCTGCCATCTGCTCGCTCCGTATGAAAGCGTCACACTCTTCCTTTGTCGAAAAATTATCCACGCTCAACTCAACGTCGTTCCCGTCCGGATCGTGATAATAGAGCGAGGTCGTGATTCCGTGATTCAGCGGCATGAAGGGAGTAATGCCTTCAGCCTTCAGACGTTCGTAAGTCGTCACCAGGTCGCCGAAGCCGGCAAGGCCGTAGCCTATGTGATCGATACCAGCGGCATTCTCCGGTTTGATCACCGTAGCCGCGTCTTCAAAGATTACAAGGCGGTGGTGCTCCTCGTCGAAGGTCATGAAGGTGAGGAATTCATTCTCATGCTGGATCTTGGCGCGGAAGACCGTTTTGTACCATTTAACCATCTCTTGGTACCGCAACGCGCGGATGCCATAGTGCGAGAGGTAGGCGGGCCTGGTACCAGCCTCCACGGAGCTACTCTCGAGGGGTTTCGAATGGCTCATGATTATATCGTCCTTAAAATGGGTCAATTTCGTTTGCCGACTAACGCCTGCCCTTCAGCCGCAGCGCGCGATCAGCATCCGAGCTGAAGGAAAGAAGTTATTGAGACATGGAATCGCGCCGTTCAGCAGGAGGGCTTTGTTCCGCGGCGCGTGAAATAAAACTAGCCGCTGTCTTATCGCTGTCGCCCGTTCATAACCACTGAGATGATTGCGAGCAGACCTATGATCATACCCAGCGCTCCAACAAGAATGCATCACCATGCCATCCTTATACCTACAAGGTCTCCTGAAACTGCCTTATGAGTTTTCGAGCTGATCCTCAGGTTGCGGGATTCGATATGCAGTTCATTGCCATACTCCCGTAATACACTCGCGCCGATTAACATAACATTTCCATTCCAGGTGTCTTCCCTGGGACTCACCGGAATCCCCCTGACACTGGTCTGCCCTTGATGGTGATTATATTCTTGCTAGAGTTTACGGCGCGGCTTCCAGAGCTCGGGATGCCACGCAGTAGGAGAATGGGGATGGCCACAACTAACGCTTCGCTTTGGCAAGAAGTGTTGGTATCCCGCGAGGTCACTATGGAGAGGGTGATTAGCATTGATCATTCCTACTCCGACTTTGGGCGCGATGTCACCTTGGGGCGAGGAATGTTTGCGAACCATAAAAACACAGCCTAACGCTGCACCCTACCGAATTTAGAGGACTTGGTTTTCAACTTTCCTTAATCGGGAGCCCGACCTGATCGTGGGTAATCAAACTCAACAGGTTGAGACGCGAATGGGAGTGTGCTGCTATTCGCCAGGCACGTTGGCCTCGCTTGACGGGCTTACCGCTTTTTTGAATCCGGAGCAAGGCTGCTCTCTTTGAGCCGGTTAATCTGTTCGCCGCACACGGCAACCACGCGCTCAGTATTTTCCTGACTGAGATGTTTATTGCCGCCATCGTCGGGCAGCACCAATTGCTGGTCACGTTTTTGGATCAGGTGTCCCAGCTCATGCAACAGAATCGTCGCCCGAGCTTCCCTCGTATTCGGAAGGAACCCGCCAATCGATCGGCCTGAGTGGGAGACGCTGCTGCGATAGAACGGACCTGCGAGGTTTACCTGAGCTTTAGCAAAGAGGCGAAATGACAGACCGTACTTCAAGCTTGTGATCGTAGTTGTTTCCCCGCTCATTCTCAGCCCGAGGGTGCTGTCGAGCTCCAGGGGAACCGGCTTAAGTTGCTGCGTCAGTCGGTTCAGCACCAGGATCGCTGCTGGGCCACCATAGAAAGCGCTGCAGGCGCTGTCCTCCTTAAGAATGTTGAAGACATCCAGATAGGGTTCATCAAGCCGCGTTAGCTTATTGGCGTTCGGCATACTCAACGCCTCAGGCGGTTTGGGTTGTGGCGCTGTATTGGTTTCGCTGACTGGTTGATTTGAGTTCCTCAAGCCAAGGTCTGCAGTCGTTGGCTGCTGCGCCAGGCCTTCCGTAATGAATAGCAACCCACCGACCATTACCACTCCAGAAAATCTCAAACAACACCCGAATATCATGACCCGAACCTCCTTTGCGCAGTGCTTCAGGCGGCGCCTTGGATCGCGACAGCATGAATCGAGATTTGAATCTCCACCTAAGGAAACGGGATTCGGGGAAGAAAACTGGCAGGGCCGGCGGAGTTTTTATTGCTGCGGTTAGTGACGGTTCGAGAGCCTGCTTACACCTCGAATAAGGTGGGCTTCCGTTGCGCGCTCAACCCCACTGCCGCCGCCGGCGACCAGGGCGGGACACGGATCGAATTGAAGAATGAGATTCCCGTGTATGCCGCTTCGAGCGACTCGGATTTCAAGAAGTGGCTTACGCAGTAAGGGTACGACAAGACACCGATGGATCCGCAGATTGTCGAAACGAAGGAGACCGCTGAGTGGCGGCGAGAGAAGATTACTTTCAACGGCGCCGATGGCGAGCGGGCAATAGCTTATCTTTATCTGCCGAAGAATTTTCCCAGACCTTTGCAGGTAATCCATTTCGTTCCCCACAGCGGCGTGGAAAACGGCTCAATGCCTTTGTCGGATACCACCGAGTCGTACCTCGCGCCCTTTATCAAATCTGGCCGGGCAGTGTTTGGAGTAGTGCTCAAAGGCTATAGCGAACGTCCGAGACCGGATAATTACGTAGATCCTGAGCCGACCACTGTTGAGTACCGCGACCGGGTCGTCAATTGGATCACTGACCTTCGTCGCGGACTGGATTATTGGAAACGAGAAACGATATTGACTCCAGCCGCATCGCCTGCTTCACGCTGAGTTCCCGGGGGACGCACAGGACTGATACTGAATGCTGTCGAGAATCGATATCGCTCGATTTTTATGGCGGCGGCTGGAGTGCGTAAATTCGCCGCCCAGTGGGTTCCCGAGACCAACCCAATCAACTTTGCGCCACACATTCACGTGCCTAAACTAATGATGCATGGCCGCTACGACGAGATTCTGACGTGGAAGAGGGAAGCAGAACCGCTCTACAAGTTGCTGCGCGAGCCAAAGCGGTTAGTGCTCCATGACGCCGGTCATGCCCCGCCATTCGAGCTTTTTGTAACTACCATGAACGGCTGGCTGGACGAAACGCTTGGTCCAGTGGGGCATCAGTAAACCGTTAAAAGTTTTTGAGTCTACGACAAATCCTGGACGTTGCTGCGCGATTAGGTGAGAGAGTCTCGCTGCTTTTTCACCTCGAGTGATCATCAACCTCTTCGGATTTAAGATTCGCGACTAACGGATTGTTTTCTCGGCTTCCACTAAATTCACATGAAACGATTCAGTTCAACCACGCCAAAGAGCATCTAGCGTCGCTCGTTTGTAAGACCTCGGAAGCTCCCGCGAATTGTAAGCGGCTCATAAGGCCAAGCGGCAGTTTTACTCGATTTAGTATTGATGCACGTCACGACTTCGACGACGAAGCTGCCGTCGATCTCTCCAGAGTTCGCGCTCGTGCTGGTAATAAGATTACCGATGGGACGATCAGCGGGTCGGCAGTCGAAATTTAGAGGTCTGTTCCCGAGTTTGATCGGAAATTGAAGGTGTGTTCCAGACGCGATCCGCCCTTCACCATCGGCCACGATGAAGATATTCCAGCCGTCAGCGTTCAGCTCAAGGCGATCCTTTGCGACGGTGATAACCTTGGCCCCACTACTTGTCTGATCAAACTTCGGCCCACGTTCGCTCAATCCCAGGATTACACCCGGTATCTCCCAGGGTGGCCGTCCACTGAGCATCGGTGCTTCGACATTTACTTCAAACGCCGGGCCACCTGTTGCATTTGCCGC
>JANNON010000765.1:0-11621 GCA_031399105.1 Blastocatellia bacterium
CCGGTCTGTTGAAACTCATCGACCTGGATGAAACCGCGATCGAGTTTAATCTTTGTGCCTTCGAGACCAAGGCCCTGCGTATAAGGCATGCGACCAACAGCCACTAGCAGCATCGCCGCTTCGATACTGACCGGATCGCCCTTCGAAGTTTTTCCGGTGACCCGAATGCCCGTATCGGTCTTCTCGAGTTTCTCGAGTTTGGTATCGACTTGAGACTTAACACCGCGTTTGCGCAGGGCGCGCTCCAACTCTTTCGACACCTCTTCGTCTTCCAGCGGAACCAGTCTCGGCATTAGCTCAACGATCGTGGTCTCCGTTCCAAAACGCGAATAGACGGAAGCGAACTCAACCCCGACTGCGCCGGCGCCCATGACGATGAGTGATTTGGGAACGTCCTTCAGTTCGAGGATGTGATCGCTCGACACTACTCGGTCGCCATCGGTTTCAAACCCGGGAATGGGGCGAACAACTGAACCGGTGGCGATGATCACATTCCTGGCAGCGATGGTTTGTTTGGAACCGTCTTCGGCCGTCACTTCAACTTTCCCCGGCAGCGCGAGTTTTCCTGTTCCTTTGAAAACAGTAACCGTGTTCTTCTTCATCAGGTATTCGATACCTTTTGAATTCTTCATCACGACCTTGTCTTTGCGTTTCTGTACGTCGGCAAAAGCTAATTGGATTCCGGTGACCTGCACGCCAAAGTCGCCGGCGTGCTGCATCTGTTCGTAGACGTGGGCCGACTGCAGCAACTGTTTGGTTGGAATACAACCGCGCAAGGTGCAGGTACCACCGAGGCGTTTATCTTTTTCGATAATTGCGACTTTCAAACCTAACTGGCCTGCGCGAATGGCGGCTACATAACCGCCCGGGCCACTGCCGATGATGGCTACATCGAATTGTTCGTTTGCCAATTTAAGATTCCTCTCGTGGCAGAAAAGTACTGGGTGCTGAGTACTGAGTGCCGATCTGATTAACTTGTGCGTTCTTGAAAGACGGGCATTATAATCGTTTGCCGCGCTTTCCTCCAATTGCGGAAGAAATTTTGGGTAGTGCTCCGTTAGTGTGTTGCTACTGCCGGCTGCAGTTTAGTCGTTGGGCCATTTGGGCCGCAGTAGCGATGAAGTCAGTACCGAAACGCGGTAGCGTCGGGTCTTGCCGGCGAGGTTTAACGGCAATCGAAGGCTTGGTTAATGAACAAAAGGCAGGAACACGCATGCCAGTCAGTATCCGCAGCAGTGACCCGACGCTACCGCGTTTCGGTACTGACTTCATTGCCACTGTAAAGTCCGACTAACACACAAACCGAGCACGACCGAATTTTGTCCAGGGGCCACCATGAAACACTCTGAAGGATTTCTAAAACTCGTAAACGACGCCAAGAGCCGCATACGCGAAGTCTCGGTTGCTGAGACAAGATCGCGAATGGCTGAAAACCCGAGCGCCAAACTGATCGATGTTCGTGAGGACAACGAATGGGAAGCAGATCACGCTGCCGGCGCGGAACACCTCGGCAAAGGCATCATCGAACGCGACATCGAAGCCGCAGTGCCTGATAAGTCAACTGAAGTAATTCTGTATTGTGGTGGTGGCTTTCGCTCGGCCCTCGCCGCGGACGTCCTGCAACAGATGGGTTATACGAACGTCTTCTCAATGGCGGGCGGCTGGAAAGCGTGGAAAGATTCCGGCGCTCCAACGACGTAAGGCTACAAGAACTATCCACAGATTACACAGATTGCACAGATTAGAAGGAGACGAATTGGCGGCGACTTGGACGGCCCTTTGGACCTACACCTGGAAGATCCCTAACTAGTTGGTCGTTCTAAGAATCTGTGTCATCTGTGAAATCTGTGGCTAGTTCTTAACGCCTGCAAAATTGCTCAACTCAGATGCTGGATTCGATCTTCACAGGCTTGGAATTCATCGTAACGAGCGCGAGTTTGAGTAGCTCGTTTACATCCAGCGGTTTTGTCAGATGCGCCTGAAATCCTTCCATCTCCGCGCGGGCCACGTCTTCGCTTTGCCCGAAACCCGTTAACGCGATCGCCGGCAGACTTTCCGTGCGTGGATTCGCGCGCAGCTTGCTAAGCAGCTCGTAACCATCCATCGCCGGCATCGAGATATCTGAGATAAGCAGATCGAAAGTCTTCTCTTCAACAACTCTGAGCGCCTCTTCGCCGCTCGCGGCAATGGTCACTTCGGCGCCGTCCATCTCGAGCAGCTTCGCAAGCATTTCGATCGTCTCGACCGAGTCGTCAACGACTAACACTCTAACTCCCGAAAGACTGCCCCGAAACGTCGGCGTTGGCGTGGGAATCTTCTGTTCGCGTTCTTTGTTAATAGGCAAAGTTACGGAGAACCGTGCGCCGTGTCCGAGTCCTTTCGATTCGACGTCAACACGTCCGCCATGCAACTCGACCAACTCGCGCACGAGAGCCAGTCCGATCCCCATTCCACCGTGACGCCGGCTGGTGCTGGCATCGGCCTGGCGAAACATATCGAACACGTGCGGTAGAAAATTCGGATCGATACCTTCACCGGTATCGCTCACCGAAAAGGATGCTTCGCCATTATTTCTGACTAGCTCGAGACGAACCTCGCCGCCCTCGGGCGTGAACCGCACCGCATTATTGAGCAGGTTCCAGGCGATCTGCTCAACGCGCGTGCCATCAGCATCCAGGATTAGCGGCTCATCAGGAACCGATAGATGGAGTGAAATGTTCTTGTTAGCAGCATCGTGTCGCACGGTCTCCATCGCATCAAGGATGATTTCCGGGAGTGAAACCGGCGCACGATTGATGGATAGCTTTCGGTTTTGCAACCGAGACAGATCCAGGAGATCGGAAACCAGGCGCGCCTGGGACGAAGCGTTCCGGTGAATAACCCCACTGGCCTTTTTCACCAACGTTGATTCGCGGGCCTCGGCACTGCGAGCGAGAATATCCGCATAGCCAACAATCACGTTCAAAGGGTTTCTTAACTCATGCGACAGGGTTGCCAGGAATTGATCCTTAAGCTGACTCGCACCCTCGGCGAGGTGACGCGCGGCGTGCTCGCGCTCGAGCAATCGTTCCCGTTCGGCCTCGACTTGCTTACGCACAATCGCCAACCCGACCTGCGTAGCAATGGTCTGCGCTAACTGCATCTCCTCAGTGGCGAAGGCATGCGGCTGGTTGTAATAGACCATGAACTTGCCCAGCAGCTTGCCTTGATTAATCAGCGGAATAAACGCCAAGGCCCTAATTCCTTCATTTTCGATCACTTCCCGGAGCTGCTCATCAAGCTTCGCGAACGCCAGGTTATCAATGGTGATTGGCTCAGCATTCCTTTCGTCGGGCCGCCAGGGAGAGTGCCCTTCGGTACCTTTGCGATACTCTGCAGACAGTCCTCGCCAGGCCCGAAATCTCATCACATCCGATTCGTCAAAGAGAAGTACTGAGGCGCGGTCGCAGCTGACCGTGCTGAGAAGTGAATCAATCGCAGTCTCGTAAAGATCGTCCAGAGACTCTGAGTGGTTTGCGCGGTCCGCTAGTCGATAAAGCGCCTGCTGCTGGCTCGCGCGTCGCTCCAGTTCGCGTTCCTGCGTTCTGCGATCTGTAATATCGCGGGCAATCTTTGAAGCCCCAACGATCTTGCCCTGCTCGTCCTTAATGGGTGAAATCGAGAGCGAAACATCAATCAGCTTGCCGTCTTTCCGCCGCCGAATGGACTCGTGGTGGGAAATCTTCTTGTCACTTCTAATTGCGCTGAGGATGTCTACTTCTTCACTGAGACGTTCAGGCGGCAGCAGGATCGTAATCGGCCGGCCAATAACCTCCTCCGCAGGATATCCGAAGACGTTTTCGGCTCCCCGATTCCAACTGGTAATAATTCCATCCAGGTCCTTGCTCACGATCGCATCGTCGGATGACTCAACAATCGCGGCCAGCCAGGTTCGCGCGCGCTCGCCGATCTTTCGCGCCGTGATATCGATCCCGATACTTACCTGCGTCTGGTCCGACAGGCGGATGTTTGACCAGGTGGTGTCGAGGTCCTGGTTGTCACGGGTGCGCATCCGAATGTCCATCCAGTCCTGTTGGTCGGACTGCATGAATCTTCGCACCGCGTCACGATAAAAAGGATCCGGATAACACTGCTCCAACAGCGAGACGCCCGCAACTTCCTCGGAGTTCCAACCTATCAGCCTTTCGAACTCGCGGTTTACTTTGATGATTCCTGAGTCCGGTGTCGACATTGTGATCATGGCGGGGACGGCATCAATGATCGTCTGCAGCAGCTCGCGGTCGCGCGTCAACTCGCCGAGTAAGGCACGGGCCTCGACCTCTCTTTTCAAGGCAAGCATGCCGGTGCGACGCATTGCTTCGCTGAGCACAATCATCACGCCCGATACGAAGGTGAATCCCATGAGGGAGATGATTTTTCCGTCCTTGTCAGACCACAGGCCAAATTTGTGACGAGGAGATATGAAAAACCAATCGCTCACCAGGTAGGCTGCGACGGCGACAGCAACTGCAACTCGCCACCCGAGCAGGAAAGCACTCAACGCGATCGGCAGGTAGAAGAACATGAATGGGTTGCGATCGCCCAGAATGTCATCTACCAACCAGCGTAAGAGCCACGCCGTGAACCACACAGTAGAGACCAGCCCCAGCCGCGATCCCGCCGAAAGCCCCGTTTGAAGGTGGGCCAGGAGTGATCCCTGCTCGTGATACTGCGAGTGCCAGGGCTGTTTGGATTCGGGATTAGTCGTGCTCATACCTCTGCGAGTTATTAACGGTTTTTGAAGGCCGTATTCAAAGGCTCGTCAATGTCCGACATGCTTCAGCTTGTCGTCTGGAGTGGGAACTCTCAATGCGACTCTACAACTTGAATGTTGTGAACCTCGACGACAAGCTGAAGCATGTCGGACATTGATGAGCCAAGTACATTTTTTGCCATTTCAATGGTTTCCCATGCCTAACAAAATCAAGAGCTTCGTTTATAAACCATTGAAATGGTTCCCCGTAGCACTGGACTACGGCGATCCCCAACCTGAAAGTTGGGGTGAAACGAAAGCCTCGTAATGACGTTCCTGACTTTTGTGCAAAGCCCTCGCGAGGTTACCTGCTTTTTTACCGATCTAAACCTTTACTGAATTTCCGCCCAGATCGCGCAACAGAGAGACCAACTTCTTTACATCAATCGGTTTTGTGATGTGTGCTCGAAAGCCTTCCGTCCTGGCTCGGGCGATGTCTTCAGCTCTGCCGAAACCCGTTAGAGCCAACACCGGAACATCGGTCATATGAGGCAGCTCGCGCAAGCGGCGGCGCAGTTCAAACCCATCCATCTCCGGCATCGAAATGTCAGTGACCACGACGTCAAACTTGTGTTCGCGGGCGATGCGCAAAGCTTCGATCGCGCGGCAGGCCGTCTCAACGCGCGCCCCATCCAACTCAAACAACCCGCGCAACATGTCCGTCGTGTCTTCGGAATCGTCAACAACCAGGATTCTCAATTTGTTGAGAGGCCGGTGATCTGAATTCGCAGTTTCACCCGCCGCCGCTTTTTCTTCCTTGCTTAACGGCAGCCTGATCGTAAACTCCGCACCTTGCCCCACCCCGGTGGAGGTGACGCCAACCTTTCCCTTATGCAGTTCGACCAGTTGTCTTACCAACGCCAGGCCAATTCCCAAACCCGCGTGCGTCCGACTACTGGTTGCGTCGGCCTGCCGAAACATTTCAAACACGTGCGGTAAGAACTCTGGTGCTATTCCCTGACCGGAATCGGCAACACTCAATCGCGCTTCGTCTCCTTCGCGTTGCAACTCGATCGTGATCTTTCCGCCTTTTGGCGTGAACTTAACGGCGTTGTTAAGCAGGTTCCAAACCACCTGTTCCAATCGCAAGGGATCGCCGTTGGTAAACAGCAACTCCCCTCCGGTAACAATCCTGACGTCGATCTCTTTCTCGACCGCTGCCGCACGAACGGTTTCTACTGCATTGCCGATTATCGTCAACAAAGAAACCGATTCGCGGTTCAAAGCCACCTTACCCATATGCAGCCGTGACAGATCCAACAGGTCCCGCACCAATTGCGATTGGGCCAATGCATTGCGCCGCAGAATTCCGGCGGCCTGTTTAAGGAAATCCGACTTCTGCGCCTCTTCGCTGCGCAGCAAAACTTCCGAGTAGCCAAGAATTACATTCAGTGGATTGCGAAGCTCGTGCGACAACGTAGCCAGAAATTCGTCCTTGAGTTGATTAGCTTTCTCGGCCTCGGTGCGCGCCTGCCTTTCCCGCTCAAGCAGCAGCGTTCGCTCCTCATCCGCCTTCTTTCGATCGGTGATATCGACGGAAACTCCTACTACCCCTATCAACTCTCCAACGTTGTTAATAATCGGTGAATCTGTGACCAGGGCTGGAAACTGGCTTCCCGCTTTGGTTTTGACCATGAACTCGCCCGACCAGCTTTTTCCATTCTCAAGACTCCCAAGAATCTCAGCGGCGACTTCGCGATTTCCGTCCACAATCAGATCAAGCACGTTTGCACCGACGGCTTCCTTCATCGTCCATCCATACAACCGTTCGGCGAAGGCGTTCCAATAGAGAATGGTTCCGGTAAGGTCGGTCGCGATCACAGCTTGCTCAACCGCACTTAAAAGGTGCGCCTGGAAACGGATCTCTTCTTCGGCAAATTTGCGTTCGGTGATGTCGCGGAGATAAGCAGTAATGCCGGTCGGTGAGGGATAGGCGTCAACTTCAAACCAAACTCCGTCGACGATTCTCGATTGGAGTTCGAAATGCACCGCCTGCCTCTCGACCATCGCTGTTTGAAAGTTCGGAAAAAGGGCAGAGTGGACGGCGTTTGGAAAGACTTCCCAAATGACTTTTCCTAACAGCTCTTCTCGTGACCTCCCATACTTTGCTTCCGTCTGGCGATTGATCTCCACAAAACGCCAATCGCGATCGAGTGAATAAAACAGGTCGGAGATGCTCTCGAGGATTGTGTAGATTTTCTGGTTTGACTCGCGCAGTGCTTCGAGCGTTTCATCGCGTTCGCGGCTTGCCTCGGCTAACTCCATTTCGTAAAGCCGGGCATTTCTCAGCGCAATTGCTGCCTGATCGGCGAGCGCCGCAAGCTGCCATTGCTCTTCCTCACTGAGCGGGGCGTCACGAACAATCAGCAACAGCCCATTCAGCGCGCTCTTTGCGATGACCGGGACGGTAACCAGGTCCTCGCCGGCGTCAAGTGCGAGGGCGCGATTCAACTGCCGGATTACGTCCTCTTCCATCCGACCGGCAAAGGAGTTAATCAGGGCAGTATCAAGACCGTGGGCCGCGCGAATACGCAGCAGACCGTCGCGATCCACCAGCAGCAATCCGGTGATCCGCGCATCAACTAACTGCGCAGCATTGGTAACGATTAAATTGAGGACCTCGTCAAAGTTCAGTGAGGTAGTGATGGCGCGATTGATCTCCGCCAACCGCTTGTAAGGCTCCTTCTGTCGTAAACCTGACCCGTTCATACCACCCTCGTTCGTTTTATTTACCTGGTTGGCCTGCCGACCACGACGCCCTTATCCGTAATCTGCAATTCATGCTCACGATTATCATGAGCACTGCCCCGAGTCTTGATGATACGGATGTTGCGTTTCATTTCTGTGATATCAGTAAACCTGAGAAGGATTACGTTGTCACTCATGTTTGAAACCTCCTGATCGCTGATGCCATGAACTTCAAAAAGATCACTTAGTTCGTACATCATCAAGCAGGTAACGTTTTGCCCTGCGAACCATTGTGAAAGCGAATAGATGAAATCAGAGAAACGAGCGCGATCAACGCTGCAGCGCTCAAGGTCACCGATGGCATCGATTACCACTCGTTTAACTTTTCCCGACGCAACTCGCCGAATCAATTCAGTTGCGACGCTATCCAACTGCATTTCAACCGGCGAACGGTACATCAGTTCAAAGCCGCCGCCATTCATAAGCCGCGGGGAATCCCAACCAAAATTCTGGAGGATACGCTCCATCTGCATTGGGTTTTCCTGCATGCCAAGGTAAATCCCGGCTTCGCCTTTCGCGGCGCCTTCGGAGATGAAGTGTAAGCCGATAATAGTTTTCCCTGAGCCGGTCGGGCCCGCAACCAAGGTCGAGCTGCCTCTCCAAAAGCCCTGTCCGATCATCTCATCGAGTCCGATAATCCCTGTGCTCACCCGCTCAACCTTGGTTGCATAGTCGGGCGCAAGCATCGGTGTCACTAACCGTGGAAAGACTTCTATGCCGTTACTCGTGAGCGCAAAGGAATGCATTCCCGGTATCGAATTTGACCCGCGCAGTTTTTCTACTCTCAGGAATCTTTGCTCGCGGACATTGGTTGAATGCTTGACTAGTTGCAAAACCACATCGGCAATTGCAAACTCCGGCAACTCCGTCATCATCTCCTGCGCATACTCGCCAATCAAAAAGCTAGTGCAGTTATAGGCAGCGAGCACGCTGGCCACATCGTAGATTACCGTGCGCCGTTCCTGCGGCGTAACGAGTAACTCGTTGAGAGCTTTGAACGAATCGATGAAGACAAACCTTGGAGTTCTTGCCGTCAACAGATCCGTAAGGATGTCCGGCAGCTTTTGCATTCCACGCTCTCGCAGCATCAATCCCAGATCTTCGTAGAAGACCGATTCGCCGACTTTAGCTGCGTCAAAGAAGTTATAAGTTTGCCCGTGGGTAATAAACTTCTCGAGCGGTTCGGAAAGCGTGGTGAGATACAGCACTCGCGAATCTGCAGTGGCATTCGCAAAGGCGAGTTGTTCGGCGAGTATGGTCTTGCCGGTACCCGGGGCTCCCATGATCACGCTAATCGTATTCGCTGGGATGCCACCGTAAAGCACTTCATCAAGTCCGGCCGCACCGGTCCTTATTCTTTCAATGCTCACGCTGTTTTGCCCCCTGACCGTTTTTTTAACGCAAGCAGTTTCTCAACGGTTTCAATCAACATTTGCTCTTCCAGCGGTTTAATTAGGAACGCATCGGCTCCTGCTTCAAGAGCTCGATCCTCAGCATGGAGATGGCTGAAGATTAAAACCACGGTCGACTTGATCTCGGGATCTGCCTTTATTGCTCGGCAGAGACTGAGGCCGTCCAGTGCAGGAACCAAAATCTCGGTCACTAGAATGCGGGGGCGTAACTCTTTGGCGCGTGCCAATGCTGATTCGCCATCGGATACGAATTCAACTGTGTAGCCCGCCTGTTCAAGAAAGTAGCGTTCGAGTCGTTGAACCGCCGGGTTACGTTCGACCACGAGGATCAATGCGCGGCCGTCGGGGCGGTCGGTCGTGGCACCGTCCAGAGTTGCTGTGACAATATTTGCTGACATATTGCGTCTTCTGGGGAGAAGCCGTTTAAGGGGATAGTTTAGGGAACTTGAGTAAGAGCTTTATATCAGGCGCACCGAGACGTTTCAAGGCAGGGCTTGAAGGTGTCATTGGATTTTGACCAATTGGAAATGAGCTAATGACCCATTCGAAAATGCGATCGTGACCCATTGGAGAATGAGATCATGACCGATTGGAAAATCGATCGTGACCCATTGGGAATGAAGATTGGGAAATTTGCAGATCGGGAAGGGTGGTTTACCCCCGCTCCGGTGCAGTACTTGAAATGAAAAAGCGGGAGAAAACCACCCTTCCCGACCTGCAAATCCTCAACTTGAATCCTCAACTTGACTCATCCAAATAGAGTGACCGCCAGCTCGAAAGGTCAACGGATTAAGCTTATCTGTCGGGGCGGTGTACAATTACCCCGGCTCGCTAGCACCACTACCGAAAGAACCCACAAACCTTGGCACAATCATTAAAGATACCGGAATCAGGTTCGAACATGCGCATTGAAAGCGATTCAATGGGCGAGATTGAAGTTCCCAACGACAGGTATTGGGGCGCTCAGTCACAGCGTTCGTTGAAACACTTCGACATAGGCGACGACAAGATGCCGCGTGAAATGATCCGCGCACTGGGCGTCCTCAAGAAAGCCGCGGCGCAGGTGAATGGCGAGCTCGGCAAACTGCCCGCCGACAAAGTCAAACTCATCGAACAAGCCTCTGATGAAGTGATCGAGGGAAAACTCGATCAGCATTTTCCGTTGCGTGTGTGGCAAACAGGCAGCGGCACTCAAACCAACATGAACGCCAACGAGGTCATCTCCAACCGCGCAATTGAACTCGCCGGCGGCCTCATGGGAAGCAAGCAGCCCATTCACCCTAATGACGATGTGAACATGTCGCAGTCGTCGAACGACACGTTTCCAACTGCGATGTACATCGCCGCAGCCGAAGAAGTAAACCGTCTCATTCCCGAAGTGCAGCGTCTACATGACGCCATTGCTGAGAAGGCGGAAGAGTTCAAAGATGTGGTGAAGATTGGTCGTACTCATTTGCAGGACGCGACGCCTTTAACCGTGGGTCAGGAGATGTCCGGGTGGGCGAGCTTAATGGAACGCGATATTGAACGTCTGAAATTGACGCTGCCCGGGTTGTTTGATCTGGCGATCGGCGGCACTGCTGTGGGCACGGGACTAAACTCGCACCCTGAATTTGGTGAACGAGCTGCGCGAAAGATTTCGGAGCTCACCGGCTTGCCCTTCAAGTCTCATCCGAACAAGTTCGCTGCGCTTTCCGCTCACGACGAGATCGTGTTTGCCAGCGGCGCGCTAAAGACACTCGCCGCGTCGCTAATGAAGGTCGCAAACGACATTCGCTGGCTGGCATCCGGTCCGCGTTGTGGTTTGGGTGAGCTCAGCTTGCCGGAGAATGAACCCGGCTCATCGATCATGCCAGGGAAAGTTAACCCAACGCAGAGCGAAGCGATGACCATGGTCTGTGTGCAAGTGTTTGGTAACGTCGTCGCCATCACCGTCGCGGGATCGCAAGGCAACTTTGAGTTGAACGTCTACAAACCGGTAATGATTCACAACTTGCTGCACTCACTGCGACTGCTGCGAGATGCGTGTCACGGCTTCGTCGACTATTGCATCAAGGGCATCGAATTGAATCGCGATAAGATTGACGAGCACTTGAAACAGTCGTTGATGCTGGTGACGGCGTTGAATCCTCATATTGGTTATGACAAGGCGGCGCAAGTCGCCAAGCATGCTCACAAGAAACGAATCAGCTTGCGGGAGTCTGCGGAAGA
This sequence comes from Blastocatellia bacterium, assembly GCA_031399105.1. Lineage (GTDB taxonomy): Bacteria > Acidobacteriota > Blastocatellia > Pyrinomonadales > Pyrinomonadaceae > PSRF01. The sequence goes on from JANNON010000765.1 coordinate 11,164, forward strand.
ACTCGGATTCCTGTCAGGCGAAGATTTTGACCGGCTGGTCAAACCAGAAGAGATGACGCACCCTTAGATCCACCGATAACACAGATCCACAGATCAAAAAGAAGAGAGAATCCACAGGCTTAACGAGTCGTGGAGGATAGCTTTGTTTCAAAGTGTGAAATCGGTGAAATCTGTAGATAAGTTTTTGGAGGAATGATTAAGTTTGCCTGATCGTAACGACCAAGTGAAAGAGAACGTGCCGGGCGCTTTTTATGTGGACTCGACTTGCATCGATTGCGATGTCTGTCGTGATACGGCTCCAGAGAATTTTCGTCGCTCAGACGAGAATAACTATTCTTATGTTTATAAGCAGCCGGAGAGTGACGAGGAGCGGGCGGCTTGTGACGAAGCGCTGACCTGCTGTCCGGTAGAAGCGATCGGGAATGATGGCGAGTGAATTTGCCGGTTAAAATGAGGTC
>JANNON010000090.1:0-1996 GCA_031399105.1 Blastocatellia bacterium
CCTCCTCGCCAATGGCTCCATGAGCAGCGGCTCCGGCGGCGAGGGGCAAATCCGGCAGGCCCTCATCGAGGCCGACCTCGTCGAGTGCATGGTCGCGCTTCCCGGCCAGCTCTTCTACGGTAGGTATAATTTCAGCCCCAACTGAGCATGAAATACCTGAAAACCAATCTTGAGGGGAAAGTCCGAAACCTGCCTCACTTCAAAAGCGAGGCTTTGCTACCAGTCTTTGAGGCTGTGGTAAATTCGATCCAAGCGATCGAGGAACGGGGAAACCTCTCTAGCGGTGAAGTTGAGGTGCGTGTGGTGCGTGAAGCGCAAGCGATGCTTGGCGACTTCGACGAATCAGGAATTACAGGCTTCATCATCACGGACAACGGAATCGGCTTCAACGAGGCTAACTACGATTCCTTCGAGACCTCTGATTCTATTCACAAACAGGCGCTTGGGGGCAAAGGCGTCGGGCGTTTCCTCTGGCTTAAAGCGTTTGAGAGCGTCGAAATCGAGAGCGTCTATGCGGCAAACGAGCAACGCATGCGGCGCAAGTTTGCCTTCACCACGAAAGACGGGATTCGAGAAGACGAGCACGCGGAAAGCACAGATGACGTGCGAACGGTTGTCCGGTTACTGGGATTCAAAAGGGAATACCAGAGGCTCCCAAGTGCATACAAAACGACGGCGAAGATTGCGCAGCGCATCATGGAGCACTGCCTTTCCTATTTTATCTCCGGCGAGGCGCCGCGTGTCACCGTGCTCGATCAGGACGAGCGGTTGGTGCTCAATGAGATTTTCGACAAAGACATCAAGAACAACATCACGCCGGAGACACTGGAGCTTGAAGGGCACCAATTCTCACTTGTCCATATCAAGCTCTACTCCACGCACGAGAAGATGCACAATGCGGTCCTATGCGCTAATCGGCGGGACGTAAAAGCGCTGAGTCTCGCGAAGCCGCTAGGAACCAGCAGCCAGTTCGACGATGCGGACCGCAGGTTCACTTATGCGCTTTATGTGACGTCTGCCTACCTGGATCAAACAGTCGATAATTACCGTCTCGATTTCGAGATCCCTGAAGACGCTCCCTTGCTTGCGGAAGCGGGGGGCGCATCAATGAATCAGATCGAAGGCGCTGTTGCTGGTGCCGCAAAGGTCTTCCTGCACGAATTCTTGGCGAAGGCTAGAGAGCGAAAGGAGGCAATCGTCGCAAGCTACTTCGCGAATGAGAATCCCGCGCTGCGCTCTGTGCCTCACTACTGCCCCGAGGTGTTCGATGAAATCGAACCGAACAGCACCACGGAGAAGCTCAATGAAGTGCTCTATCGCCACAAAGGTCGGGCGGAGTTCGCAATCCGAAGGAACAGCGAAAAGCTTCTGAGGACGCAGGCTAAAAGCATCGCTGAAGTTGAAGACGATTACAAAGCGTTGACGGCTCAGATCACCGTGTTTCAGAAGGACAATCTCGTGAATTACCTTTGCGACCGGAAGCGCATGATCGCTCTACTGGATAAGAAGCTGGAGCTCAACAACGACGGCAAGTTCCCGAACGAGGACATCGTCCATGATCTCATATTCCCCCGCAAATCGACAACCGATCAGCTTGCGTTCGAGGACCATAACCTTTGGATCATTGACGAGTGCCTGACGTTTCACGCCTTTGCTGCGTCCGACAAACCGCTCAACCAAACGACCCATTCTAGCAGCGACGAGCGTCCAGACATTGTTGCATTTGCGGAGGTCGATGAGGACAAAGTTGCGCGAGCTGTATCCATCCTAGAATTCAAGAAGCCACAGCGAACTAACTTCGACGAAGACCCGACACGTCAGCTCTACGGATACCTCAGGGAGATCAAGGCGAACAAGAAGGTTCGGCTTCCAAATGGACGCGATCTGAATGTCGGAGAGACGACCCGTTATTATTGCTACGCAATCTGCGATATCACTCCCGCAATCGACGTTTATGCCGAGAACGATGGGAACTATGCGCGGCTAAAGGGAGAGC
>JANNON010000106.1:0-2876 GCA_031399105.1 Blastocatellia bacterium
GATGACGCTATCCAATAATATGCGGTCAACATGTCTGACTCGTACACCAACCTCCTCTACCACATTGTGTTTTCTACGAAGGATCGACGTCCACTCATCACATCGGAGATCGAACCACAGCTTTATGACTACATTGGCGGCATCATCAGGGGACTTGGAGGGATCTCTCTAGAACTCAACGGCACGGAAGATCATGTCCACCTGTTAGCGAAGCTGCGAGCAGACTGCGCTTTGTCGGACATTCTGCGTGAGCTCAAAGCGAATGCGACAGGATGGATGCATGACGTTTTTCCCGAACAAAAAAACTTTTCATGGCAACGAGGGTATGGCGCGTTCACGGTTAGTCATTCACACGTAGAGCAGGTGAGCCTGTACATTCGACGGCAGAAAGAGCATCACACGAAGATTTCTTTTCGAGACGAATTCATACAATTCTTGAAGGCCAATGGTATTGCATACGACGAACGGTATGTTTGAGGTATGGTCTGTCGCCCGCTCCGCGGGCTTTGCAGATGCTTTTGCATGGCTGGTCCTGGGGTTCCGCTGCGCTCCACCCCAGGCTTTACGCTGTCGTCCGCTCCGCGGACTTGAGTACCAATCGCTCCGCGGATGAGTACCCAATCGCTCCGCGGACTGAGTACCCAATCGCTCCGCGGATGAGTAACCAATCGCTCCGCGGAGTAACCAAACGCTTCCGGATTGAGTACCCAGTCGCTCCCGGATTGAGAACCGAATCGCTCCGATCACAAGCGAAGGTGTGCTTGTGGACGCTTGAATTTCTATTCGGAGTACGGGGAACAAAGGCCAAGGTGATTAATCGGCGATGCGGCGGCGGCCCCTAAGAGCCGCTCTTCGCCATTTCGCGCTCCGCCATCTCGATCACCACGCGGCCCTGCACCGTGCCTTTCCTGAGCCGGTCAAACACCGAATTGATCTCCTCAAGCGGCTGGGTTTCAATAATCGCCTTCACCTTTCCGTCTGCGGCAAACTGCAAAGCTTCCTGCATGTCTTTACGTGTGCCCACAATCGATCCGCGAATCGTGAGCCGCTTCAACACGACGTCGAAGATTGAGACTGGAAAATCGCCGGGCGGTAGTCCGTTCAAGACGCAGGTGCCGCCGCGTCGCAGCATGTTCACGCCCTGTTGGAAAGCGATGGGCGAGACGGCGGTAATCAAAACGCCGTGAGCGCCGCCGGTTGCCGCTTGAATTTTGGCGACCGGATCTTCCGTCCTGGCGTTCACTGTTAATTCCGCGCCGAGTTCACGCGCAAGCGTTAATTTTTCGTCAGCCACGTCTACCGCCGCGACCTTCAGACCCATTGCTTTTGCATACTGCACCGCCAGGTGGCCCAGACCGCCAACGCCCGAAATGACAATCCAGTCTCCCGGCTTCGTGTCAGTCTCTTTGATTCCCTTGTAGGTAGTGACACCCGCGCAAAGCAGCGGCGCCGCCTCGATGAAATCCAAACCTTCAGGCAGACGCGCGATGTAGGCGGCCGGCGCGAGCACGTAAGGCGCGAAGCCACCGTCGACCGAGTAGCCGGTGTTCTGCTGCGACTCGCACAATGTTTCCCAGCCCGTCAGGCAAAATTCACATTCGCCGCAGGCGCTGTGCAGCCAGGGCACGCCAACTCGGTCGCCCTTCTTCACGGAGGTAACTCCAGCGCCGAGCTCGTCAACAAAGCCGACCGCTTCGTGGCCGGGGATAAACGGTAAATTCGGTTTCACCGGCCAGTCGCCGTCGGCGGCATGCAGGTCGGTGTGGCAAACGCCATTTGCCATCACGAGCACGCGAACCTGGCCGGGTCCGGGCGTAGGCACGGCAACCTCTTCAATTTTCAGCGGCGCGCCAAATTCATGGACTACTGCGGCGGTCATTCTTTGCGACATCTCTTTCGATTCCTTTCTAAGTGAAGCCGTTAGACTTCGGGTTGATTGCATCCACGCGGGGACGCCGAAAACGAAAGAGCAAGCGCTTTCGTCAATGCGGTCTGTTTCCTCTGACAGCAGTGAACTGCAATGAACGTGCCTAGATGGGTTTGCGGTTGTTTTGCTGGATCGCCGGCAACTAAGCGACAAGACACTCAGGAAATTCGGGCGGAATAATTCGCACATTGGGCAGCTACTGCGGGGGATTACGCACCGGATAGAGGCTTGACTGGGGTTGAAGCTATTAACCGCGTTGGAACGCAGGGGCTAAAAGTCCAAAGTCCAAGGTCCAAAGTCCAAGGTCCAAAGTCCAAAGTCCAAGGTCTAAACAGTTTCGAGTTTCGAGTTCCGAGTTGCAAGCCTCACAGTTCAAATTCCGGGCTCAGTCCTCAGTCCTGTTGTTCTTTGTTCAATACGTGACGGTCACCAGAAAAAGCCCTTGCGGTGGGGCATTGCGTCCTGCGTGTGTACGGTCTCGTGCGGCGAAAATCTCGGCGAACCTTTCAAGGCTTACTGCGCCACGACCCACATCGACGAGGGTGCCGACAATGTTGCGGACCATGTGCCGCAGAAATGAACGTGCTTCGACCTCGTAGATCAAAAAATCGCCATCCTCACGGATAGTGCTGCGCAGCATGGTTCGGTGGGGATTGTGCTCGACCCAATCCGCTCCTTGAAAGGACGAGAAATCATGGTCGCCCACCAGCAGCGCGGCCGCCTGATTCATCGCGTATTGGTCGAGGGGAACCCGGACATGCCACGAATACCGAGCCCACAGCGCCGATGGCCAGGGCTGGTGCCATATCTGATAGCGATACGTCCGACTCAAGGCATCGCGGCGTGGGTTGAAATTCTCAGGGGCGGTTTCAACCTGTCGGACCACAATATCGCGCGGTAAGAGAGCATTGAGGGCACGTTGCAGCTCGTGCAGCTCCTTCACTTTTTC
>JANNON010000117.1:0-9993 GCA_031399105.1 Blastocatellia bacterium
AACCGGAGAAACCAAGCAGGACATCAATCAAAACATCAGCCAACGTCGAAATCGGCCTGACAGCCGGAACGCAACGTCTGCTTCTGTCAAAAGCAGACACAGAAGCTTTGTCCAAAAACGACTAAATCAACAATATCGGCCAGTAGCGGAAATTAACTGCTTGAGCGGGCGAGCTGATGAACCCACCCCCGCCGGTGACTTTGTTCGTCGCCGCCCCTTGCCGCTGCTGACGAAATCTAGTTGAACAGCCTCGTTCGATAGCTCGCTGGAATTCCGAGGAGCCGGATGCCCACATGGAAATCATCGCGCTCGAGCGGGTGGGCGGTGGCCGGCTCATGGAGCTGCACCTGGAGTGGCGGGAAGGCCGTGTCGGGGATGTCGGGCGGCACTGGCTTATCCGACCGGACGTTTTGGCGCAGGTTGGCTAGAAAGCTGTTGGCGCCTGCGGCGCGGGCGCCGAACGCCTGGTCCGCGGGAAAGTTCGGGGGGACGAACTGGTCGAGGATCGTCCGCACGATCGACGTGTGGTCAAAAAGCGTTTTGTCTGTGGTAGCACTATTGACCCAGGGCGAAACCAGGAAGGCAGGGACACGGACGCCGAGATGGTCGGCACCCTGGGGATGGACGCGCGGCGGCGTGGCGTCACCGGGCGACAATCCGTAGGGTGCCTGGTGGTCGAAGAACCCACCGTGTTCGTCGTAAGTGACGAGTAACATGGTCTTGCCCCATGTCGGCGCGTCCATCAAAGCGCGGACTAGTCTGCTGACGAGTTGCTGGCCGCGCCCGACGTTGGCAGGCGGTAGGTCGTCGTTCGCGGCCCAGACGGGAGGAACGTCGATGTAGCGCGGATCGACGAAGGATACGCTCGGCAGGCGACCGTCGCTAACGCGCGCGAGGAACGTGTCCTCGGTGCCAGATTTGGTGAAGTCGTCATAGGGGATGACATGCTGGACATCCAGTCGGTATCGGTCGAAGACGCGGATGAAGCCGATGTTGCCTTCGGCATAAACCCAGTCGACCCCGAATGCGGTGAGCGCGTCAAAGATGCTGTCGCCCTTGAAATAGGCAAGTCGATTGTCGCCGATGTCGAAATTGTCGAGCTCGGGGGTCCGCCCAGTGGTGGCGCAGAAGCGGTTGCATTGGGTCGCACCGGGGTGGGCGCTATGCCAATTGTCCAGCATCGTGAAATTGTTGGCGAGGAATTCGTAGACGGGCAGCTCGGCCGCCGTGTAGTAGCCCATCACCTGGCCGGGATCGACGCGCCCGAGGCTGGCGTAGTTTTCGACAAAACCATCCATCGCGGCGGTAGGACCAATCTGGGCGATCGCGTCGTGATAGTTGTGCCGCGGGCTGCGAATGCCGGCCATTTGCGTGAGGGGATAGACCGGATATGGCGGAACGCCCTGTGCGAGCACGTTGAATTCTTTGTTGGTGAGCCCGTTGACGTTTGGGTCACCCAACCCGCGATAGCCCAGCATGTGATCGAAGGAGCGGTTCTCCATCATCAGAACGACAATGTGCTCGATCCGCTCGTCCGCTGCGGGACGCGGCTTTGGCGCGCGACGCCGAGGTGCCCGTGCTGCAGCAGCGACTGGCGCGGCGATGGCGGCGGCCGGTACGGTGCCCGGGGCGGCAGCCGCGATGACGGCGCCGCCAGTTCCAGCAACCGCGGGCACATTGATGAAGTCGATCGGCCGCGGTTTGGTGTGATGCTTTACTATCATCGCATCGCCGTCGGCCGTCAGTGAATGTATGATGTGGTCGCGCTGGGCGAGGTGCGCGATGACATCGTAGACGTAGCTGGCTACGGGCCTGAGCGCGTTGACAAGTGCGTTCTCGATGTCGACAACGGCATCCGCGATGGCTTCGTCGATGCTCGATGGCGTGAGGCCGAAAGCGCCCGCCACCGGCAGGATGATATAGTCTAGAACGCTCGCCCACAGGCCGTGAAGCTCGGGGTTGGCATCGAGTTCAGGTATGATCAAAACATTCTGACGGTAGATGCGGGTGCCCTCGCGCCGCATCGCGGACGCGAAGAAATCGTGCTTCACGTAACCATAGTTCAACAGCAAGCGCAGTTCGAAGACGAGATTTTCGGCGTTGACGTCGGAGAACGGCAACAGGATTTCCGGGCCCCGCTCCTCAAGATCGATGCCGATGAAAATGGCCGGGGACTCGCCGCGGTTGGCGAGGCGGAGGCTATACTCGACGAGGTTCACATCGTTGAGTCGGTCGGTGATCGGATAACTGTCGTCGTCGATTCCGGTGAGGCGCTTGAACTGGTCGCCGAACCTCAACTGCAAAAACCCAGCGTCGGCCCGAAACCGCAGATCCATGGCGAGCATCGCCTGCCGGAACGCGCGGTTGACGAGCTCGAACGGGATACGCGTCTCCTCGAGCTGCCGCACCGCTTCGGGGTAGTCGATCAACACATTGACCTCAGCGTCGAGCGTTCCGCGGTTGCGGACACGCACGCGCCAAGTTCCCGGCCGGTCCGTGCCGGGGTGAAGGATGCGGACATGCGCGGGATTGCCGCCACCACCGCCCCCAATGACTTCGCCCTGGTCCGCAGTTCCGCCGTCCAGCCAGCCGACGTTCATCCGGGCAAGCAGCCCCGGAATGGCAGGAGACGTCGGCGCGGCACCGGCCGTCGGTGGCGCGGCAACGGGGCGAGACCAGGACGCCCCCCCGGGACGGGGCGTGGCCGCGAGGGTTTCGGGTGGTCCGCCGGGCGCCAAGATCTGAACGACTATGTCGTGCGGCTGGAACTGGCCCGACACGACCACGCGAATTTGCGGCGGTGGCCCGGGCAAGGGGAAGCTGTTGACCGCGGATGCGGAGAAGTCGCAGGGGAATGGGATATCGCGATGATCGCCCACCGGCAGCGTGTCGCTCCCGCGCAGATATACGTTGAGAACCTGCCGTCCCAAGGTCATGACCGACTCGACCATTCCGACCTCCCATTCGCGATGTTATTATATCAAGCAGATCGATGGCCCCGTCCGGTTCGATTCTGCACGACACTACATCGCCCGCGTTGATAAGCGCCGGTTACCCATGCACCGCAGATTATAGATATTCTTCGGAAAATCCTAGCAATATCTGCCACGATCGTCCGGCATGCGGCCGACAACGCTTGATCACTGTGTGCGATCAGGGTTTGCTCCCGGTGGTAAGGTATTTCCGCACAGGCCTGCTGCCACTCGGGCGCCTGAGTCAGGTCGGCATGTCGCAGGCCATGCATTCTTTTGAAAAACCTCAAGCAGGCGTCGACATCATAACTGGATTTGCGGACCCCGACTCGAGGACGCTGCATGGAGCAACGGCGGCGGGAGCACGCCTGAAAACTGCCAAATGCTCTGTGCCCCCCACAATCGCGCCAAAGGCAACCGATAATATGGGCGTGCCATATACCGGCGCCAATGTCCGCTATGAGTCACTAGCTGCCTTGAAAGTAAATCAATGGCCGGTCTGCTATTGGTCTGACAACGGACCACATTCCATAACGCCTAGTTATGCGAATCCAACATTGGAGGGTTTCGAGCGTTTACTTGCCCGCTAGAGCCACAAAGTATGTAGCACCAGCGCCTCGTTGGTGAAGATTTTCTCTGAAGCCTTGGAGAGACTTGGCCTGTTCCTCCGGTGTTACAAGGAAATCAAATTTAACAGGTTTTCCTTGAGGCGTCCCCCAAGCACCAAAGCCTTGATCGAGGACTATACGGGATCGCCTTCCGTCGGAAAATACAATTTCCATTCTGCGACTGTGAGAGGCCTCCACTTGTTTCAATTGCACTTTCAATTCATTAAAAGAACCATAAATAATTGCCACTTCACACTGAACCTTGAAATCTTTCCAATCGTGTTCGATCCTGAAGGGCGGCGACCGAGGGTCTCCACCAGCAACAGTAGTCAAGACATTAAACTGGCCGAATTTGGAACCCGAAGCAACGTACAATGCTTTGACAGTGTCGATTAGAAGTTTCAATACGAGTGGCGACCGCACATATCGGTCTTCGTAATTGATCAGTTCGATCGGAGAGTCTGACCAGGCTGATGCCTGCTTAAGGGCCTTGATCATAATATTTGCTGCGCTTTTACCAAAATTCATCGATGGACCATTGAGTTCATTTCGAATTTCGATGAATTGAGCACCTGGAGGCAACTCGAGCTCGCTGATGTCGATCGGCTTCAGGACAGCGTCCAATAACCAGAGGCCCCTTGCAATCGACTTCAGATGAGGCAGTCCCCACTTTGCGCCTGGCTTGCGGGGTGACTCTTCTGTACTTGCCCAAACTGTGGAAAGTGCTCCCTGCTTCGATACTGACGCCAAAACTGCGGCGCCATTCTTGAGTACGGGTGCATTGCCCTCGAAGGGTTGCAAATGATAGTGGAGGATGAAGTCTTTGAGTGCCAGTCTTTGCGCAGTGTCAGCCCCTGCGATCAGCGAACGTGGTATTATAATATTCGCTTTCCGTCCTCGGTAAGCCAGATCAAATAGCTGTCGCGCAAACCGCCAAGCTGACAGTTCATACGTGTTCGTATCGGCCGGTAGATAAACATTAAGCACCGCAGATCGGGCCTTACGCAGTTCCAGGTCAATCTCATCAATAACACCTTCCGACATGACCGCGTCAGCGCCAAACATCTCATTGGGTTCCAGATCTTGTGTAAGCCTTAGGTTTTCCCTTATGAAAAGAAGTGCCGCCTTGCGGTCCAAGGCCCCATGTCCATCGGGCGCATCTCGGGTAAGCACGCAGGCCGAACAGGCGTGTTCGCAACCTTGCGTGTTACAGTCAAGTATTCGTTCCGCATTAGCGAAGACAGTCTTCAACCTGGGACCTGCCTCCACTGCAAAACCTGCTCCGCCCGCAGCACGATCATAGAGGTAAAGAGAAATGACGGTCGTCTTGACATCATTAAGTCTTTCTTTCATCGCAAAACCAAGTTCGTCAGCTTCAACACCAAGTTCTTGGGCTAGGGCTTCCCGAATGGCTATTATGAGCGCGGTTGCAGCAGGTCGGGAGATCGGCAATGCGGGTTGAATCTCAAATACATCAGTTTGAATTTCGTGGCCGAGCGCAAGATGGTGGCGAATCTTCCAAGGCTCCTCATTTCCTGGGCAATGATCGGCCATTTCTCCACCAATACGCCGCAAAGGCTTATGATCTTTGAGAGCTTCTGACCGGAGGCCAACAGCCAGTTCTTCAGCTTCCGCCCGTCCGCAGTGGAGACAAATAGCGTAACCCTCACGCTTCGCTCCTCTACTTGAGTAAAACACAAGACCTTGCCGGGTAGACCGGAAGCGTCCGTTTTGGGGAATCGGCAGTGATATCCAGTCTTCATCCCGTACGGAGACTATGGGGTCTTCACTGAGCACAAATTCAACCTCGTCAACTTGTGCGTGCGGCTTTTCTCGGCTATCCGCCATAAAACCCGCCGGCCGTATGAAATTGGTGCTCTCTATGTTAGTCGAACCGCACGAAGGACAGCTGTTCGGTTTCTGCCAGCCTGCGGTATCCGCAGTTCCGCATGCAAGACAAGACCATTGGCAGCGCAAACTCTGGATTTCAACTATCCCATCTGGAGAGGCTGGTCGCTTCCAATTCAATGTTAGTCCTGCGGACTTATGAACCAAACCATCAAGAACAATTTCGGAGCCAGGTGCGTAATCCCGAATTGCAAGATCTAGCTCTCGCTGGGGACCGCGTCCCGCTCGCCAGGGATTCTCGCCAGAAATTTGCGCACTATATTTTTTGTTCGCTGTATTTGGCAAGAAAGACACGACGTGTGTTGGAAAACCATGTCCAGGCAGGAACCCTCGCTCCGCCAGTGCGCCCAGCAAGAAATCTCCTGTCATACGTTGCATTTCTACCGCAAGTCTGGACTTGCCACCGATGGACAATGGCTCATCAGCCACTTGTTGCCTCAAACCCTCCCACGCATCGCAAAATTCCTTCTCAACATCCTTGATTTGAGAGAGCGTGCAATCAAATAGACCCCTGTCACCATCAAGATCGGAGCTTCGAGTTATTTCATTTAGCGCATCTTGGAGGTCTATTTGATTACTTGGTTTTTGGATCCATTCAATAAATGCAGCTACTGGCCTTTGATGGAGAGGTAAGCGGGCCTTGTCAGCAGATTCAGGGCATCCTAAAAAGCCTCCAATTGTCATTTTAAGCGATTCTCCTGCGTTCTCGCGAATGAACCTACCGAGTAGAAACGCATTCACATGACGTTGTACAATCGGCTTGCTCGTAAGCGCCACATTGGGGACCGCCACACTTCTTCTCAAATATAACGCAGGATCTCGGAATGCTTCGCGATCCAAGGCACGATCTTTGCAAAAAGTGAAAGCTAATGATATCGGCTGACCACGTCGCCCTGCTCGGCCCACACGTTGTCGATAGGATGCAATCGATGGAGGGACATTTGTCATCATCACGGCAGATACCGATCCTATATCTACGCCCATCTCCATGGTTGTTGAACAATTCAGCGTATTGATCATGCCCCGTTTAAATTCGTGCTCATACCTGCGTAAGAGGCTTGACGGCTGTTGTGCAGAGTGTTCCGCAGAACGTCCATAATCCGCGAATAGCGCAATCCTGTCTGAGATATTGTTCCATGCGGAGCGGGTGCGAAGTCCCGCGACCAACGGATCCACGGCCAGCCAGTCTTTAATCTTTAGTTTGGCATCGCGCGGGTAGTCCTGCTCGACCAAAGGCTGAGGGTGTCTCGGCATCTCTATCGGAATTGTCGTCGGAGAATTACCGGCAAAGGATAATCCATAGGGCGACAGGCCAAAGGCGGCGTAATCAAGGATACGCCTCGTAACAGGACAGAAGTAGCCCTTTTGCAATGGTGCAATCCTGGCCTTGTTGAAAGCCACCACACGGTCCGCGCTGCCCTCCCAAGTTAAGGTTGGCAACAATGCCCTCCATGCCTTTTGCAGGCACTCGTTTAGATCGGCTACATCGGCCGGATCTGACAAGCTAAGCCTTAATCCTTTGACTAAGAGTGAGACGACACGCGATCTCACGCCGCTCGGTGGGACGGTGGGCCAGGGAAGTGTCTGGGTGGTTCTCCTGAGCGCAGGATCGCCGGGAATTACATACCGGAGCCCAAGCTTTGGCTGAATCCAGATTTGAAGGTCTCGTTGAATTCCTATCGCTCGGTTGGCGCGCACGAAATGTGTGAGACAGTGATAAAGAAATGCTTTCCAGTCTTCTAAACTTAAGGGCCGCCCAATTTTTGGAAGATCGCGATCGACCAGGTTATCGATTGCTGGAAACGTGAGTTTGGCGAGTCCCAAGGTCTCAATTGAATTGCCGCTTCGTGGTCGCCGGGTGAATTCGCGGAGAAGTAGAAATTGAGCCAAATTCCCCGTATCTTCAAAGCTTGGATCGCGTTGGGCCCACACTTGCTTTAGCCAATTTGATACCTCGATCCTCTCAGCAAGACGGCTGGTCATCTGCTCCCACGTAAAGCCCTGCAAATTGCCGTTTTGCAGGGCAACGAGCTTCGATCTCTTTTCTGCAATCATAGGTTCAAGGGCCGAGTTAGGGCCAACTGATTCAAGCGTCTTGATCTCCTGCTGAAGTCTGGCGGTCTCATCCAAAGTCTCTGGGTTGGGGCTAAGCTGAGATTGGACAGCGTGATAGACGGCTGATCGGACAAAATTTCGTTCCGCCTCGGTCTGCATCTTAGCAGACAGGCGCGCTGTGCCCTGCCTGCTGTCCGTGAAAGACAAGAGCTGGCGGCCATCGAACGGCACCCGTTCTGCTCCCAGAACCGATACCGATGGTTCTACCCCTGCAAGGAGAATCGGTGCCGTATTGCCAATGAGACTTGGCGCCCCGAAGCGAAACGGCCGCAATGGACTCCCGTGTCGGCTGGTCTGCAAACAACAAAAACAAGTCTTCTTGTCAATTATGTCGTCCGTCAAAAGAGTCAACGAATTTGAGTCAACAAAATCTAGGACCAACCAATTCTTCTTTTCAAAGTGGACTGGCCGTGAATTCTTTGTGGGATGGGCGGCGAAGAAACGGGAAATCGCAATGGGTGCAATCTCATCGACATCCGCATCCCCGTCTTCATCGTCGCCGTCATCTTCCCTCTCCTGCTCGAACTGGAACTCATCACGGGGCGGCGTTCTCAGCGGAGGAGACAGCCGTCCCTCAATTTCTTCCCCTTCAAGGATGGCTTCGCCGCACAATGAGCAAGTTAGAATTTCCAAAACAGGTGCTGTACAATGACGGCATATTTCAACACGTTCAGTCGAGATGGCACCAAATTGCCACCCCTTTATCGCTCCGTTACATTCGGGATTGATACAGCTCCAGACACCTGGTACGGCACGTTCGAAAGCATGTAACCTGACTGGCGCCAGAATCTCTTCGGCTCCATTGGCAGTCACTCGGAACGCGGCAGTTGTCAGCGCAAATACGAATTCTTCCAGACCGAGACCAAATTGCCTTGATATTTTTTCCACATCCGACACCGGCACAGCGCCCCGGTAGAGGAGTTCGACAAGCGACCAGATTTGCGGTTTAGAAGCGAGTGCCCGATATAGCAATTCTCGGTCATAGTTTCTGAGATCTGGCGGTAGAGGAAGGGCGCCACCAATCGGGATTGATGGTGGCATACGTCTATGCCCCTCAATGACGTGTATTTTGGCGTCCTCAATACCCGCCAATTCCGAAAGAAATGTCTTAAGCCGCTGCGCAACATCAGGTCCGGAACCGATCGTTGCAGACGTCGCCACGAACCGGACATCTTTGGGCCGGACACCAAACGCAATCAGCACACGGCGCAGTAGTAATGCCACTTCTGCGGCGGCTGCTCCTACAAGGGAATGGGCCTCATCTAGAATTATCCAGCGGAGTTTTCCCTGCGATTGTTCGAGGATTGGTGCATCCTCCAAACGCGCCAGCATATACTCCAACATTGTCTTGTTAGTAACAAGCATAGGAGGCGGGTTACGGCGCAAAGTTTCACGATCGAGAACCTGCTCTGGAGTGGCCCGTTTTGTTTCTGCGTCCATTGCCTGCCTCAGGTCTCCGTTGTAAAGGCAGAAACGAATCCTTCCCTGGAAAGGCGCCGTCCACGCAGTTAGACGTTCTTTCTGACTCTCAATCAGCGCATTGAGCGGATACAACATAATTGCCTGTATTCCGGTCAATGGACCAGATCCAGCTACCAGCTGACCCACCAAATGGTTTAATAGCGGGACCAGAAAACATTCAGTTTTGCCCGATCCTGTACCGGAAGTGACAAGAACTGACTCGGCATCTTGTGATTGAATCAGTACCTCCCATGCACGGAGCTGGTGACGGAATGGCTTGCGGTCTTTCGGAAACCGCTGCCCAACTTCCCTGCCACGATGTCCCTCATCGAGGGCTTTCACTAGGTCGGGATGCAATAGTCGTGGTGAAAGTTCGTTAAGTGACATGTCTGCTACTTCAAACGGATGCGCTCCTTCAAGAACTGGTTCCCCGAGAAGCGCTCCACCCATTCCGGTGTCCGAAGTGAAAATTTGTCGGAGATGATCGGCGAGAGCAGTGTTATCTAGTCCCGATTGGGCTATGACCGCTTCGGCCGCACGCGTCTTAACATCTTTCAGGATCTCAAACGGATTCAATTTAGGCTCCTGTTGTAATGGGCGAGAAAGTGCGGATAAGCGGCAGCTACGTAGTCAGCCGCGGACCGATACCCGCGTCGTACAACCAAAAGCATTTCTGGATCTAGTTTTAGTTTTCCGAGCGTGCTCGCAGCCAGTGCCGCAGGGATCAGGAGCTCTTCGAAGGAGGCTGTGTCGAAATTGAATTCGACAGGTGGGGGAAGACCCCACTTGGCAAGCAGGTCGGGCAATACAGCAGGTTGTTGCCCGCTTCCTCGAGGTCGGGATTCATCAAGGTTATAGCGATACTGAATGTAGGCTGTGGCCAATCCTCTTAGCGCAGCCAAATTTCGCTGATGCCCGTCACCGTCAGC
>JANNON010000122.1:0-2477 GCA_031399105.1 Blastocatellia bacterium
ACATCCAGGCGATCGCCAGAAAATGCGGGAACTGCCAAAGGAACAGGATGGCGAATAGCACCCATGCTTCGAGACTCAAATCTCCACGAGCGGCAGTCCAACCAATTAGCGGCGGCACTGCACCAGGAAATGCACCTACCATTGTCGAAAGCGTCGTGCGAGTCTTGAGCGGCGTATAGGCAAACAGGTAGCCCGCGATCACCGTCAGTCCCAGCAGCGCGCTGAGCGGATTCACGAACACGGCCAGATACATCTCGGCCACCACCGTTAGCCCCGCGCCAAAAACCAACGCTTCCCACGGAGCCAGTTTTCCGGACGGTAAGGGTCGATCGGCGGTCCGTTTCATCAGACCGTCAAGATCGCGTTCCATGTATTGGTTAAGTGTGGCGATGCCTGACGACAGCAATG
Source organism: Blastocatellia bacterium (assembly GCA_031399105.1). Classification (GTDB taxonomy): domain Bacteria; phylum Acidobacteriota; class Blastocatellia; order Pyrinomonadales; family Pyrinomonadaceae; genus PSRF01. Next base: position 409 of record JANNON010000122.1, read on the forward strand.
CAATGCCGAACATCGCGCTGAGAAGCGCAACGAAATCAACTCGCCCCGGGGATGCCAGGGCAAAGCCGGCGGCCGAAGTAAGTACGATCAAAAATGTAATGCGTGGCTTCGTGAGCTCAACCAGCGCAGCAATGCGTTCGCGCACGGAAAGCCGCGAGCGCTCCAGCTCAACGATACTGCCGGGATTAAGACCTATTGCAAACTCTTCCATTAAACTTCTACTTTCAAATTGTAGGCGCGTCAGATACTCGGCGCGCTTGCCATTTCATACACAGCAACGGGCCGCAAGACTTTGAATGATCGGAGTGTCAATACAATCGTGGTCGCAAACACCAAAGCGCCACAGGCAACATGCGCCACTGTAATTCCCACCATTGGATTTAGTGGTTGCGGATCGTGCGGCGATGCCAATCGTGTCATGTAAGCAGCAAGCCCTAATATCAATTGGGTCGCCAACAAAATCAGAACAAGCGTTGCCGGTCTTGTCAGGAATGGGTCACCTGCGTGCCGGCGCAATATCAAAAAAGCAGTACTCCCGAGAACTAAAGTAACGGCTATGGCTCCGCCGATATGCGTCAGAATTAATTCCGTCGGCAGCGGCTTGTCCCAGGTGGCCGAGTGTCTCAAGGTTGCGCCGATTACCAGTTGCAAGAGAATTGTTACGAGGGCGGCGACCGACAGATACCTGATCGGCAGAGAGCCCTTCTCTTCTGTGATGTGGCGCGGTTGGTGCCAACTCTTTGAAGTGAAGACCGCCAAACTAACTGTGGTGCAAAAAAAGAGCTGGGCCAGAGTCGCATGCGCAGTCGAAACCCAGAGTGGCAACATGAGTTTCACCGTGAGTCCACCCAGGAGCCCCTGCGCAATTACTCCGAGTAGTGCGCCAACACCGAGGCGACGCACCCACCGCCGTTTCTCACTTCTAAAAAGGTAGACCACCAGACAGATGGTTAACATTCCCACGGTCGTCGCAACCATCCGGTGACCATGCTCCCAAAAAAGATTTCCCTTCATCTCTGGGAAGAACTGCCCGTTTGAAAGCGGCCAATCCTCAGTTGCGAGACCGGCGTCGTGACTGGTAACCAGCGCACCGGCAATGATCAGAAAAAACGTGGCGCCAGCCACTAGCAACGCGAAACGAAATAAACCTTTCGACATGATCCTGGATATTACGTACGAAGTGCTAAGTACTGAGTACCGAGTTCCGTCCGAAACCTGAGATCTTAAATTTCAGATCTCAGATTTCGGAACTCTGTGGACTCGTCAAGAGACTTAGCGTCTTCCCAACGTCAGTGTCTGCCCAACATTGGAATTTCAAACGCGGGCATCATCTGCAGTCCCGACTTACCAGAAGCTGTAGCCCCGTCGCCGAACGAGAAGTCGGCTTTCGCGCTACCACTCGCCGGTACCGTCACCTGCATCGTCTTCTCGGTGCCGTTTGGCCCACCCTTCTCATGCCATGCGGCAACTGTATAGGTTCCAGCCGGCACATTCTTTAAGGTGAAGCTTCCATCTTCGCCACTGATCGCGAAATAAGGATGCCTGACCACGCCGACGTAAGCCTTCATCCACGGATGCTGATTGCACTTCACCGGGACCAGGACTTCCGGTCGATCAAAACTCGCCTCAATCGGCGCCGCGCCGTTGGGCTGGGTCTTATTCCACTCGGCATTAACCTTCGGTGTTGGGTGAATATTGTGCTGAGTCGGATCGCTGTTCGAGATCATGATCTTTTGTTTCGCCTGCACTCCCAGAATGTGCGGACGATAGTGACAACCGTTCTGATCCAACTTTGCCACATCGGTGGGTACCGGGAAATTGTAATCACCAATCTTACTGCCATCGGCTAGCGTTCCGTCTTTGATATAGACGAAGGCATTGGCGAGCTTCCCGTCTTTGACCAAAGTATCTTCAGTCACGAGGTTGGGATCTTTCTGCCCGCAAACCGGATCCGCCGAGGTATCGATCTTTTTCGGCGTGGGTGGTGTGCCTGCGTAAGCGATCGCGCCCGTCACTGTCCCCTCGCCACCATTGGGCAAGGTCTTAGTCGCAGTGGTAGAACTGCTATT
>JANNON010000143.1:0-2847 GCA_031399105.1 Blastocatellia bacterium
GGCTTCAGGATTCCACAATTCAACATGGTGGCCAGTCTGAATCCAATAGGCGGTCTTATCCATGCCCGCAAATTCGGCCAGTTCTGGCCCCAGTTCCAACCTATGCGTTGTATTCAATGACACGTCTCTTGAATTGCCGATTAGCAATCTCTTCAGAGCGCCAACGGATGCGTCATGGTCGTTAAGGCGCATCAATTTGTCTCTAATTGGCTCCCAGACATCACGTTGAAAGAGGAGCAGGCAGCGTGCTGGATCCACCGTCAGGACCAGATCCACACCTACCGGCATAAGGTCCTCCGGAATGATCAACTGATAACAATCGATCTCAACTACTGAGTACGTGGAGGTCATATACCGTCTTGGATTTTCGGAAACACAAATCATAGAAGATTTTCGCGACAGTTTGTGTCGTTTGTCGGCGTCGTTCTAGCCGCTCCCAGTTGGTCGTGCATGCGACACGGATTGTCGTCGCACCGCTCTAACCTCTGCTGATCGGTAGTGATATCAGAGACCAGGAGTTGCAAAAATGGCATCCAAACGACCACGCAGCACGGTAAGAGCATTCGTAGCCTCACGACGCGTGAACGCCATCTACAAGAGCTTGGCGGCTGCTTGGGTGTTGCGGCTGGCCGTTGCCGCAAGAGTTGAACGTGGCGCGCTAAAGCAACTAAATACCGACGATGCCGCAAGCTTTCTGGGCGTCCCGGACGTCTTCGACGAATTCGATGGGGTGCCTCTCAGTCAATACTCAACACGTGAAATGAGGCAAGCTCTTAGGGACCGCCTGGCTGTTTTGGAAGCGAGCAAACTGAATTTTGCGGAGACCACACTCGGCGTAAATATCGGCTGGCTGGCCTCCAAGCTGCAATTGAGTGCGGTCGCGCAGAAGATCCTCGCTTATGTCGTCCTTCGTCAGTCTCTACAAGGCTTTCAGCTTGCCATGGAAGCGCTTGACTTCAGTTGTCAGCGCAATACTTTACACGAAGCCTTCGCGTGCATGTTGGACGTGCCCGTTGCAAAAACGAGAGCGGCACTTTCCGCCAATTCAACGCTAATCCAGTGCGGATTGGTAAAGTTGGCGAGAACGAGTGGCATGACGATCGAAAATGAACTTGAAGCCCCGGACAACCTGAGCTCAATTCTGTTGAAGTCTCACGAAAATATGGATTCGCTCTTGCAGAGCTTCTTTCGCGAAGCGACACCGGCAAAACTTGAAGCAAGTGATTTCTCCCATCTGTTACAAGATCTCGATCTACTTTGTACCTACCTCGTGAATGCCCAGAGCAAGAAAGCGCAAGGCATAAACATTCTGTTGTACGGCGGACCTGGCGTCGGTAAGTCGGAATTCGCTCGCTTGATCGCAAAAAGCACCGGCCAGCGTCTCTACGAAGTCGCCTGCGCGAACGACGATGGCGATGCCATCAATGGGCAAGCGCGCTTTTCGTCATACATGTTGAGCCAGAAGATGTTAGCCAGTGCAAGCGATCGTATTGTCCTTTTCGACGAAATCGAAGATGTCTTCCCGTGTCGATCTTCTGGTTTCCTGGCCCTATTCGAGGACGATGAGGACGACTCGTCCGCCACTCCCGGGAAAGCCTGGATTAATCGCGTTTTGGAAACCAATCCGGTACCTGCCATCTGGATCAGTAATCATGTTGATCAAATAGATCCCGCTTACCTAAGACGTTTTGATTTTTCAGTTGAATTTCCAAAACCACCCAAGGATGTACGGCGTCGTATCGCCAAGAAATACTTGTCGCCGACAAAAGCTACACCGCATTTCCTCGATCGCATTTCAGCCTGGGACACTCTGACGCCATCACAAATCGAGAAAGCCGCCAAGGTTGCTCGCCTCGTTGGAGGGCCACCTGCGGCAGCCGAATTGCTGGTGGAGCGAGCACTTAAACACAGTGCCAGATTGCTCGGTCAGCCAACGCTAACGGCGAATACGGGGCAGTCACCTCATTACGACTTAGCCTACCTCAATACCAGCACGGCCACGGCTCCCCTCATAGCCGGCCTCAAGGAGCGGCCGCGCGGCACTTTCTGTTTTCATGGTGCCCCAGGAACCGGGAAAACAGCTTTTGCCCACCACCTTGCCGAAGAAATCGGCAAACCGTTGCTAGTTCGTCGAGCCTCGGATCTTCTCGGCAAGTACGTGGGAGAGAGTGAACAGAACATTGCCCGGATGTTTGAGGAAGCGCAGGAAGAAGAGGCTGTCCTTGTCATTGATGAGGCCGACAGTCTGCTGACGGATCGGCGCGGCGCACACCAACGTTGGGAAGTTACGCAGGTCAATGAACTGCTGACATGTATGGACGATTTTCAGGGTATTTTCATCTGTACCACCAACCAATTGGATCGACTGGACCCCGCTTCGCTTCGCCGATTCGCCTTCAAGATTCGCTTTGACTGCCTTAACCGTGAGCAGCGCCGTCAGCTTTTTTCAGCTGAATTGGAACGCCTCGCACCGGGCACGGAAAACGTGACGGTGGATGTGATGAGTAAATTGGATCGGCTCGACATTTTGGCCCCGGGCGATTTTTCTGCTGTGGCACGCCAGTGGTCACTTTGGGCGACCCGACCCAGTGCCGACGCCTTGATTGGCGCATTGGAAAACGAATGCCGGCTCAAGGGTAGCGGTGGACGAGCAATAGGATTCATGGCATGAAATTCATCGAAAGTCAGCTTGTCGAGTGGCAAGCCACCCCGTCCCTTCTCAAATGGTTCCTGATCCGCTTTCCCGGAGAAGCCGCCAAGTACCAGGATATTCTTGATGCACTGGCCGAAGATGACCTGCCGGATGAAGCTCACTGGTTGATGGACAAGGCCGGGCCGGATGACTGC
>JANNON010000164.1:0-9669 GCA_031399105.1 Blastocatellia bacterium
CGTTGGGAGATGTCGGAGGTTACCAGGGGCCTACTGCTGATTGTCAGCGGGTTTTTGTTGATAAGTACTATGGCCGTGAGTGTTCTGGCACAGTATCCGCCGGGTGTTAAAGAAATACTGTCCAACGGCAAACCGCAGCCGATGCAAACGCTGATGGGCGTGATACGCGTGCCGAAGAGTTTCGGCGTCGTGCCGATGGGACCAAATCATAAAGAGCCAGCGGTTTATCCGTGCTCGCCCTTTGCTGTTGCGGTTTATGACGCTAAGGCGCTTAAAAGCAAACCACTCGCGGTTGCCAGCGAGCTGATGACACAGGGACGCGACCAGGAAGAGTTCTACACCTGTAGGTACGAGGTCAGGGCACCAGCCGGCATTGGCCTTTACGTAATACCGGTCATGGGCGGCACTCTGCTTTTGCCGAAGGAGTCGCGTTGGCCGATGTACATAACCGATGCGTGGATCGGCGGCACTAACTCAAAACCACGGCGGGGTTGGGAACGCGGCTTTGTGGGCAAGTTCCTTACACTCGGAACAAAGGCCATGTATCTAAAGTTTGATCTGGCTTACGCCCAAGTTGATCCAAACTAATGCCACCGGAGGCCCCCGCTCAGGAGGTTGCGATGAAAACTTTCGTATTACTGCTCACGCTCACTCTGTTAGCTATACCCTCCACCGCGAGCGGTCAAAAGGAGCGTGACGACGATTCGCCGTTTTCGTTTAGCGGCACCTGGAAAACGATTGCGGGTGGTACTCATCGATACACGGTGATCCTCAAGCAAATCGGCGAGCAGGTCACGGGCGGTTATGCGCCGGGCAATGGGAAGATCTTTGACGGCGTCGTGAGCGACAACAAGCTCACTTTCAAGTGGACTCAGGACGGAGGTTTCGAAGGCACCGGAGAGTTCACCATGGACCAGGATGGTAAAGGCTTCACCGGCAGCTCGACCGCGCTCAAGCCGCAGGAATTCACGAACACCTGGAACACTTATAAACCGGAAGCGGCTTCGTTCGCCGGCAACTGGGAAACGATTTCCGACGGCCAGAACTCCCATGCTCTCATTATTGTGCAAAGCGGCAATAAGGTGACGGGTGTCTACCCGAGCACGAACGGAAAGCTTGAAGGCACCGTGGTGGGCCAAGTCCTGCGCTTCAAATGGGAATCGGATGGCGGTAGCGGCAGCGGGCGTTTCGTAATGGACGAGAGCACGTGGGCCTTTAGCGGTACTTATAACAGAGGCGACGATCCTGATGAGGTGGAAGCCACCTGGAACGGGAAGCGAGCGGCGGCTACCGGCGGTAAGACATCAGGGTCTGGTACGAACTTGCCGGATGCGAGTGGCGCGAACTCGCCGGTTTCGTTCGCTGGAGTATGGCAAGGAGGGGTTGGACCATCGATCATGACTTGGAGATTGAAGCAAACCGGCAATCGTGTCACTGGCCACCTACAAACCAAGGATGCCAGCGGTATCCTCGTCAAGGAAGGCGTCGTCACAGGCAATACGCTTCGGTTCATAGTAACGCGCCCGGATCGCACGGTTTTGAATGTGGAATTTGTCATGGATGCGGGTGGGAAATCGTTCAACGGTAAGATCGGTAACGCTCCCATAAGCGGCACTCTCGTTCAGCCCCAAAACCAATGAGATCGCTTGCCCTTATTCATTGGGGTTCAAGTTGAAGTGAAGGTGTTCGAAACATCATGAAGAAGCCAACTCAAACTTTGCGCCTGGTTTTCAGCGTCCTTTTCCTGCTCGTTGCGGTAACGCCCAGCGCCAGCGCTCAAGGTAACTTTGTCGAGGGCGAGATAACCTGGGTGAACCGATTCGGCGTGGTTCCCGCGCGGCCCGGTGATAGCAAGCCAGCCGCAGCTCCTTGCTCAATATTCTCTGTCGTAGCCCTGGATGCCAGGACCAAGAGGCCCGTCGCCTATACAGATCAGGGTGCCTCACCCTTTCAGTTCACTTTTCCACAGGGAGTTTCTTACGTTTGCAAATACTCGCTGAAGGTGCCCGACGATAGAGATCTGTACATCATGGCCACAATGGGAAGCGTGCTGCATTTACCGAAAACGGATCGTGATCCCTACCTCATTACAGACCCATGGATTTCCCCCGCTGCGGCGAATCGACCATGGGCTGGCACGGAACGTGGTTTCAAAGGTGCCGCTTACGTGACACTGCGCAGCGGCGACAAAAGGACCATTCAGACTGTGAATTTCCAGATGACCTACGTTAACAACGAAGAGTCAAAGAAGGTCATCCCGGCTTTTTTCGCTGGAGCCTGGCAAACAAATTTTGGCGGGTCGCACTTGACGATGATATTCCAGCAAACCGGCGATCGGCTGACGGGTCAATTGAACGCCAACTCCGCCGACCTTGGCGTCATTAGGGAAGGCATGGTCGTCGACAACACTCTGCGCTTCAAGGTAGTGCGTGCCGGCAGGACACCTAATGGCGCAAATTTACCCGACGAGTACGTGGGCACTGGCGAATTGGTGATGGAGGCAGGCGGGACATCGTTCAAAGGAACTGTTCTCGGCGTTGCTACGAGCGGAACTTTCATTGGACGTTAAAACCAATGAGATTGCTTGCCCTGTTCATTGAGGTTCAAGTTGAACTGGCGGTGTTCGAAAGATCATGAAGAAGACAGCTCAAACGTTTGCTCCTGGCTTTTAGCTTTCCTCCATTTCGTAACTCTCACGTTCACTAAATTCCTGGCAGAAGTGTGCGTCTCGCACCCACTTAAAATTCTTGCGATACGCTTGTTCGATCTTTGCCACTTTCATTAGAGGAGCCAACCATGACCTTAAGCGGATGAGCCGAAGACGACGCTTGTGTTTCGCTGGCGGCTGGCCCCTGTACTCGCGCTCAGGAGACGAAAGACATGAACAAGCTGTTAGTACTGATTGCAACTCTCTTTGTTGTTACATGCGGCATCGCACCAGACCATTCACCATTAAACGAGTCGGCCAAACAAGCCCTGGGAAACTCAACTTCGGGCCAGCCTACGGGCACTGCTGCCGTGCCAGACCTCGGCGCTAATGCCAGCTTGCGCGGTAAACGCATCTTTCCATCAGACAATCCATGGAATCAAGACATCTCCGCGGCGCCCATTGATCCGAACTCCGCCAATCTGATCGCTAGCATTGGGCTTGATACCTCGTTGCACCCCGACTTCGGAACCACCTGGGAGGGCGCTCCAAACGGTATTCCTTACATCGTCGTCTCCGGCACACAGCGGCGTGTGCCGATCACCTTTACTGCATACGGCGAGGAGAGCGACCCCGGTCCCTATCCTGTTCCGCCGGACGCTCCTATTGAAGGCGGGCCAAACGGGACGGGTGACCGGCACGTCATCATCATTGATCGTGATAATTGGAAGCTGTACGAACTCTTCGCTGCCTCCCCAGTTAATAAAGGCGCGAGTTGGAAAGCAGAAGGCGGTGCAGTCTTTAATCTGAATTCAAATGCCGAGCGACCTGCCGGATGGACTTCTGCCGACGCTGCAGGACTTCCCGTTTTCCCCGGACTGGTTCGTTACGACGAAGTGCATGAGCTGAAAGAAATCGCCCACGCCCTGCGCTTCACGGCTCAACGTACACGCCGGGCTTATGTCGCTCCCGCGCGCCATTTCGCTAGCGACAACCCGGACCCGAATCTTCCACCGATGGGAATGCGCGTGCGCTTGAAAGCTGGCTACGACATCTCCAGATTTTCCCCGGCGATGCAGGTCATCCTGCGCGCCATGAAAAAATACGGGATGTTATTGGCAGACAACGGTAGCAACTGGTACTTGAGCGGCGCGCCAGACCCGCGCTGGAATGATGATGAATTAGGGACTTTGCGCTCACTTAGAGGCTCCGATTTTGAAGTCGTGCGGATGGAAGCGATTGTAACCAGATAAGAGCCGAATCATCGCCACTCGTTATTAGCAATTCTCTTCTTGGCGTCATGCGGAGCTTTGATCGATTTTGGAGTCGCGCTCGGCAAAGTGCGTTGAAAACAAGCGAAATAGTAACCCGGGGAACACTGTCGGACTTCGAATGATTAAGGAGAAAATATGGACATCAGTTATTTAGGTGGCCGCGTTCTCGCAACTGCGTTTTGTCTGGCTTTTCTTATAGTTTCGTCCGCGGTCGTTGTCGGGCAGGTGGCAGCGGGAAACGAAGTTAGTGTCGAAACCCAGCGTGCTCTAGGCTTGGTCACTGTCAATGGAGGCTGTTCCGGGACACTACTTAACCAGTTTTGGGTACTGACTGCGCGGCACTGCGTTACCGTTGGCAACCAGGCTACCGGAGCCCTACAGCCGGCAAATCAAGTTCAAGTTACGGCCACTTGGTCTACCAGAACAGGCTTGGGAGAACGCATCCGTGATTTCGCTATTAACTCGGCTGCTGGCTCAGCTCGTAACCGCGACATCGTTCTCGTGTACCTCGGCACCACAAATCTCGGCGAGGTGGGCACTCAGAAGATCTTTGCCGTGTATCGCGACGGCAAGATCAGCGGGCGCCTTAGAGAGACGGACACGGTTACCCAATATGGAATCGGTTTCTCGACGTTTGCGACAGATCTGATGACACCATCCGCCGGTGCGGGTATCTATCGCAGCGGCGTTTTCACTGCTTCAAACATTTCCGCGACACACTACGATTTTGTTAAGAACGCCAATCAATCCGGCCACGGTCAAGACAGCGGCGGCCCGTCCGTGGTAACCGTCTATGGTCAGGCAGCTGGCATTGCAGGCGTCCAATCTACCTGCAAAGCCACGGGCCATGTGTCCGGAGCTCCCGCTAAAGATTGGTTATGGGCAACGGGTATAAGTCACTGTGGGTATGTATCGACCGAGCCATTCCTAACCGAGATCTCCGCGGCGATCAAAGAAGCGCCGCTAAAGACGCCCTTCATCACCTCGAGCCAGGTAATAATTCCTTCACCCTATCATCCTTTCGCCATCGTGATTCTGGGGTGGGACGGCGGGCCCGCTCATCCGAACGCGCAGGTATATGTCTCGGTAAACAAGGGACCCGACATTCCTGCCTTTTCGATGGACCAACCATCTGGCTCGCCTGTGTTTAAGCAACCGAAGATTGCTGGGATCGAAATGAGATTGCCACGGCGCTCGGGGCTGTATCGGTATTCGTTAAAAGCTGGCGGCCTGACTTTAGCCGTCACCAATCCTCTCTACGTCCAGTAATCTCGTTTTGTGGACCAGGGCATTGCCGGCTGAAGGGCACCGGCCGGCACGCCGTCGTCCATAGCACAGCTCAAAATCGCCAAAGGCTCCGCGGGCAGCTGGGTATGAACCGACACGATTTGTGATCAGGATGGAGGCAATAGAAACAAGATGAAAAAGACAACGCGAATTTTGCCATTGGTTTTCGGAGTGCTTTTGCTGCTCGTTTTCGTGACAGCAAGTGCCCGTACGCGAAGCAATCCAAACCCCACCCCGCCGGTACAGTACTACGGCCACGGCTTACAAATCCGCTGGAAGAAAGACATGGGCCTGATTCCAACCCGCTCGGGTAGCGCACAAGCATCCACCAATGCTTGTTCGGCTTTTTTTATTTATGGCGTAGACCCTGTCGACAATAAGGTTGTTGGCTACTCGACTTTCTCTGTCCAGCAGCAGCCGGCAGAACAGGAAGGATATTACGTTTGTGACTTCCGCAACCTGAAAGTGTCGGTAACAAGAGCCGTGTACGTCCTACCCGGGATGGGTGAGGTTGACCTCTTACCGAAAATGAGTCGCCAGTCGTACTACTGGACTGACCAGTGGATCGGCGGAACCAACTCACGTCCAGCTGCAGGCTGGAGACGGAGCTTTAACCGCTCTCGCAACGAGAATATTTCGTCAGTCTTTGATCAATTCGAGATGATCTACGTCAAAGGTGATAATCCGAACCCTACGCAAGATTCTTCGGGCGAAAAGGGCGCTTCGCCATTACTTAACGGCGCAACTCTGTTCGCTGGAGCTTGGCAAGCAAATTTTGGCGGGTCGCACTTGACGATGTTATTCCAGCAAACCGGCGATCGGGTGACGGGGCAATTGAACGCCAACTCCGCCGACCTCGGCGTCGTTAGGGACGGCAGGGTCGTCGACAACACACTGCGCTTCACGGTAATGCGCAGGGCACCCAATGCCCCAAATTTACCCGATGTGATCGTCGGCTATGGAGAATTGGTGATGGATGCAGATGGAAAATCGTTCAAAGGCACTGTTCTCGGCGTTGCTACGAGCGGAACTTTCATCGGACGTTAAAACCAATGCGATCGCGAGGCGCCATTCAGCGAGGTTTCAGGCGAGCTTATTTGAGGACCGCGATCACTTTCTCAGTTGAGGGCTACTTAGCGCGCGGGAGACAAAGAAATGAACAAGCTGTTGATACTGACTGCAATTCTCTTGTTGGCCACCTGCGGAGCTACGCCGCAAGACCCAACGCCATCGACGCCATCAGGCGATTCGGCCAAACAAGCGCGTGGAGAAACAGCTACGGACCAGGCGTCTGGCATCGATGTGAAGTCGGGCATCGATGTGAAAGTGACCAGAAACGGCGAACCGCTCGTAGACTGGAAGTCCGCGAGCGATGCCACCGGGGTTGAAGCGCTACATTCGGGTGCCGACCTCTCAATCGACCTTACCAGCCCCGGCCAAAAATGGGTTCTCTCAATCAGTGTTTCAGGCGCGAAAACGGGCGTGTTCAGTCTGGCCAATCTGAGAGAAACCGGGAAGGCCACGGTCCTATTAACTGGCGAAGGGGATGAGCCGATGATGGTAGCGGCGCACACCGGCGAACTGAAGCTCGACGAGGTGAGCGAGAGCTTCTGTTCCGGGTCTTTCAAGGGCACGGGCACTGACGCCACGGGCAATATGTACACCTACGAAGGCAAGTTCTCAACAGTAAAAGCAAGAAGACATGACTAGAAGAGACGGTGGAGGAATGATGAGGAGCCTCCTGCAAGCTTTGCACAAAGAGTGCCCGCATGATATCGCCGCTGGAGGTTGCGTCTCATTCACCCCAACCTTCAGGTTGGGGATCATCCGAACCACATAGAGTTAGGAACCATTTCACTGGTTTCCTGATTAACAAGATCAAGAGCTTGCGTTTATAAACAATTGAAATGGCAATAACATACTTGGTTCATCAATGTCCGACATGCTTCAGCTTGTCGTCGAGTTTCACAACATTCAACTGTAATGCACATTGAGAGTTCCCAATCCAGACGACAAGCTGAAGCATGTCGGACATTGATGAGCCAAGTATATTGTTACCATTGAAATTGTTCCCGGTGGCACTGGACCACGGCGCTCCCCACCCTGAAGGTTGGGGTGAATAAGACGAAAGCCTCTTAACAATGTTATCGATCTGTTTTGCAAAGCCCTTCCAACATCAAAACCCTCCGGCACCCTCACGTTAAGTTAAATTCCTGCAGAAGTGTGCGTCTCACGGCCGACGCAAAATTCTAGCGATACGTTTGTTGAATCTTTGCCACTTTTGATTAGAGAAGCGAACCAAAGAGTAAGCCGAAGCCCGAAGACGACGCTCGTGTGTCGCTGGGCGGGTGAGAAGTTTGGCAGCGATACCGGGAAACCCCTGGAAGGAGAACGAGGGTGCGAACTGTGACACATCGAATCGCTAGACTGCTGGGCGGCCTGACGTTACTGGCCGGAGTACTCCTGGCGCTGAGTGCCCCGGCGCGGGCGCAAGCAGTTTCGTTTACCGGCACCTGGAAGACGATTGCGGGCGGCACCCATCAGTACACCGTGATCCTCAAGCAAGTCGGCAAGAATGTGACTGGCAGCTATTCGCCGGGAAATGGAAAGATCTTTGAAGGCGTCGTGAGTGACAACAAACTCACTTTCGAATGGACTCAGGACGGAGGTTACGAAGGCACTGCAGAATTCACCATGGACCAGGATGGTAAAAACTTTACCGGTAGCTCGACCGCCCTCAAGCCCAGGGAATTCACCGTCACCTGGAACACATATAAACCGCCAGTGATCTCGTTTGCCGGTACCTGGGAAACAATCACCAACGCCCACCACCCCCTTACTCTCACCATGGTGCAAGACGGCACTAAGGTGACGGGTGTTTACCCGCGCGGCAACGGAAAAATGGAAGGCACCGTAACGGGCAGAGTACTGCGCTTCAAATGGCAATCGGATGGCGGTAAGGGCAGTGGACGATTGGTGATGGACGAAAGCGCCCAAGCGTTCAGCGGTACTTACAACAAAGGCGACAATCCCGACGATGTGGAGAACACATGGAACGGCAAGCGATCAGCGGTTTCGGAAGGTAAAGCGCCTGAGCAGGTCACGCTCCCGCCGGCTTCCTTCACTGGAGTTTGGAACACGGATTTAGCCACCGGTAAGCAAATCGAGGTAAGCCTGCGACAAACCGACGATAAAGTCACCGGCACGTACATGCCCGGCAGCGCTCATATAAAGGACGGCGTGGTGACGGGTCGAGTGCTCCGCTTTCAGTGGACGCAAGAGAACGGGGTTTCGGGCAGCGGACGCTTCGAGATGGGCGCCGACGGGAATTCGTTTAGCGGCAGTTTGAATTCGAGCAAGGATCCCGATGCCGCCGGAACCCCATTGAACGGTATACGCGAGCCAATTTCGTTCTGGGGCTGCTGGAAACTGACAGGGGGTGTGATGGACGCAAATACGATTTGCCTAAGACAGGAAAGCAGGGGGCGCGTGACGGCGACTGATGACGCTGATTTCGAGGGCATGGCCAGCGGCAACACGCTGCGCTTTACACACCGTCCTGCCGGAGCTCGTCGTTCTGGGCGCTTCATCATGGATGAGGGGGGCAAATCGTTTCGCGGCTTCTGGCATTCGGGCGACGACACGGAGCTGAACGAAAATCCCTGCACCGGCATCCTGGTACCTACACCTACAAAATAAGCCAGGTCTTTCTCCTTAGTTTTCAGCTTCGATCCGTCAGCTTTAATTTGGGAGGTTTTATGCACAGGAAAACTAGTCGCATTTGGCTGACCGCGATGCTAAGTGTTTCGGCGATCATCGTGCTCCTCTCGTCTTCCGCCCAGGCTCAGCGAGATGATGGGCCGCCGATGCATGATTTCAGCGGCCCATGGACCGTGTGGCAGGACAACAACTTTCAGGTAACGATGGAGCTTCAGCAGAACGGTAGCGAGCTAACCGGAAAAGCGTCGTATAGCGCAGGGCGCAAAGGCATCATGCGAGGCACGGTCAGGGGGCGGGCCTGGCTTCAAAAGGACCCGTCAGGAAATACCGGCAATAGGGATCATTTCGAAGTCGAGATAACCTGGCATCAGGGCTCCGGCATTTATAAAGGCTATACGCCTGGAGGGCGGCCGTATCTGGTGGGGGAAACCTGGCCCAAGGGCAATCCTGCGGGAAAGGTGAAATGGTACTCGAGCCCGGCGGCTGGCAAATCCGGTTTTCCCCGACGCCGATAGTCTTTGTAGCCGGTGTCATGAGGTCAGTACCACCGCGCGGTAGCGGGTGGGGGATCACTACCACTCAACCAGTGTGTAATGAGGTCAGTACCATCACACGGTAGCGGGTGGGGGATCACTACCACCACTCAACCAGTGCGTGATGAGGTCAAGTACCACCGCGCGGTAGCGGGTGGGGGATCACTACCACTCAACCAGTGTGTAATGAGGTCAGTACCACCGCGCG
>JANNON010000777.1:0-4618 GCA_031399105.1 Blastocatellia bacterium
CGCGACCAGTCTTGGACGAAAGATCACTCTTTAGCTTGTCGATCTCAGCACCCTTACGTCCAATGATAATGCCCGGACGAGAAGTGTAGATGATGATCTTTAACCGGTTAGCGGCGCGCTCGATATCTACGTGCGAGACGCCGGCGCCGGCAAACCGCTGCTTCAGCACTTTCTTAAGCCGCAGATCTTCCAACAAGAACTCGCCGTACTGCTTTTTGGCAAACCAGTGGGAATGCCAGTCCTTGTTGTAGCCGAGCCGAAAACCGTATGGATGAACTTTCTGTCCCACAATCTTCTCCTACTGAGAAACCCAAATCTCAGATCTCAAATTGAGATCTCAAAATTACTCTTCCGTCGCCTTCTTCTTTGAAACGCGCTTAGGGGCCTTCTTCTCTGACGCCGGCTTCTCATACGGATCCGGCCCAGACCTCAGCGGGATCTTTGCCGCCGATTTCTTCGCCCTTGGCGCGGCCGCCGCGCCGCCGCGCTTACGCGCCTTGTTCTCGGGCAGTGTCACGGGCTTCTCCCCGGCCTGGTCTGCCTTGGCACCCTTCACAGGACGTTCTGCATTCGACAGCAAAATGGTGACATGACAAAAGTGGCGCTGTTCGCGATACGCCCGTCCCTGTGGCGCGGGTCTCACACGGCGACGATTCTTGGTCGGTCCACGGTCAACGTAAGCGGCCTTGACCCATAAATCATCCGGGTCGATCGACACGTTCGCTTTCTCCGCCGCTTCGTTCGCATTAGCAATCGCCGAACGCATGCACTTCTCGATATGACCGGCGGCCCGCTTCTTGGTGAACCGCAGAATCGCCAACGCACCGTTCACGTCCCTGCCGCGAATCATATCGACGACGAGCCGCGCCTTCTGCGCCGACCCTCGAAGATATTTTGCACTTGCTATCGCTTCCATACTGACCTCGTAATCGTTACGCGTTAAGCGCTACTAAAAATGCGCTTAGCTCCTCACGCTATTTGGATACCTTCGTAGCTTTCTCGACCTTAGTCCCGGAGTGACCTTTGAACGTCCGCGTCGGCGCAAACTCACCAAGCTTGTGACCCACCATGTTCTCCGTCACATAGATCGGGAGATGTCGTTTGCCGTTGTGGACGCCGAACGTCAAACCAACCATATCTGGCGAAATCGTTGAACGACGCGACCAGGTCTTGATCACTGGTGGACGATTTCCACTGGCTCGCACGCGCTCAACAGCCTTCGAAACGCTCTTATCGATGAAAGGTCCCTTTTTAACTGAACGTGCCATAGTTACTCCACTGCCAATTGTCGCTGCTTAAGGCGAGCTTACTTCGTTCTTCTATCGCGCAGAATCATCTTCTGCGTTCGCTTGTTGCTTCTGGTTTTGTAACCGCGCGTCGGCTGGCCCCATGGCGTCACCGGATTTCTTCCGCCGGAAGTCTTTCCTTCGCCGCCGCCGTGCGGGTGGTCGACCGGGTTCATCGCCACGCCACGAACGTGCGGGCGAATTCCCTTCCAACGCGATCTGCCGGCCTTACCATACGAAACATTCTCGTGCTCGATGTTGCCGACCTGGCCCACCGTCGCCTTGCATACCAAGGGCACGCGGCGTATTTCGCCGGACGGCATGCGAAGCTGGGCGTAACTGCCCTCCTTCGCCACCAACTGTGCAAAAGCGCCGGCCGAACGGGCCATTTGGCCACCCTTGCCAGGTCGCAATTCGATGTTATGAATTTGCGTTCCCAGCGGGATATTGATCAGCGGCAAAGTGTTGCCGGGCAGAATGTCCGCATCGGGTCCACTCATGATGGTCTTTCCAACTTCCACACCGGTCGGAGCAATGATGTATCGCTTCTCACCATCGAGATAAGTTACGAGGGCGATGTGCGCCGAGCGATTCGGATCGTACTCGATCTGTGTGATTCGTCCGGGGATGCCTTCCTTATCGCGCTTGAAATCGATAATGCGATAGAAGCGCTTGTGACCGCCGCCGCGTCTGCGTACGGTGATTCGGCCATCGTTATTGCGACCAGAGATGCGCTTCTTAGGCTCGAGCAGCGACTTCTCGGGCTTCGCGCCAGCCGTCAACTCATCGCGCGTGAGATAAGTTTGATAGCGGCGCGCCGGGGATGTTGGTGTAAGTTTCTTGATGCCCATTTCTTTAGTCCGTTGTCATTTGGCCCGTGGTCCGTTTTTCTGCGACTGATAACGGACAACTGACTACTGACTACTCCTAGATTGCTTCACCGTAATCTACTGGCTTCTCGCCCTGCTTCAGCGTGACATAGGCTTTCTTCCAGGAAGGCTTGCGCCCCTCAAAACGACCGCGCCGGGCCATCTTGCCCATGAAGTTGATCGTGCGCACTACATCCACCTTCACCTGGAAAATGGTCTCGACCGCCGACTTGATTTCAGGCTTCGTGGCTTTGCGATCGACTCTGAACGTCAACAACTGGCGTGTATCCTGTGACTCTTCCTTGGCAACCAGCGCCTTCTCAGTAATCACCGGCGACTTGATGATGTCCCAAACCGTTCTCATTCTGCCGCCTCCTTCTTAGGCTTTCGTGCTCGCTTCGGCTCTGCCGCGGCCTCTTCTGGAGAAGCCTCTACCGCTTCCGCTTCGACGGCGCCCTTTCCTGACTTCGGCCCAAGCAATTGCTCGAGCTCTGACGCCGCCGCTTTCGAGAGCACCAACTTCTCGTGATAGAGCAGGTCATAGATATTCAGCCCGAAACTATTAACCACCTTTGCTCGCTGCAAATTACGAGTAGACAGAATCAAGTTATCGTTATCGAGCGAATCAACAATCAAGGTCTTACCATCAAGGCCCAGTTGCGCAAGCGAAGTTACAAACTCTTTCGTCTTGGGCTTGTCCAAACTCCAACCATCAATCACCAGCACGTTGCCTTCGCGAACTCGCTCGGAAAGCGCCGACCGCAACGCACCCTGGCGCATCTTCTTCGGCATGTTGTAGGACCAGTCGCGAGGCTGCGGGCCATGGACGTTGCCGCCGCCTTTCCAGAGCGGGGAACGCAACGAAGCGATTCGCGCTCGACCGGTGCCTTTCTGCTTCCATAACTTGCGACCGGCTCCGGAAACATCGCCGCGGGTCTTGGTTGCCGACGTGCCTTGTCGCGCGTTGGCCATGAAGTTCCGGACGGCGGCATGAATCAGCGCTTCGTTGTAGGGCACGTCAAAAACCGCGTCCGACAACTCGGCCTCGCCAATCTCTTCGTTCTTTAAATTTCGTACCTTAACCGTTGGCATCTCAAACTCCAGTAATAAGTGAACTGTGCGATAAGTGATTCAAACCCTTGCTGACAGGAGACAAGCACTGGGCTGTCTTACTAATCAGCCATCACTTATTACGACCTTCCCTTTTTCTTTATTCGCGTCGCGGACTTCTGAACGACTACCACACTTCCATTAGGACCAGGCACCGCACCGCGAATCATCAGCAAGTTGTTCTCAGCATCCACGCGAGCAACCGTCAAGCCCTTCACTGTCACTCTTACATCACCCATGTGACCAGACGAGCGGGTCCCCTTGATTACTCGTGACGGATAAGCAGATGCGCCAATCGAGCCAGGTGCACGAACGTTCATCGAACCGTGCGACTCGGGACCACGATTGAACTTGTGTCGCTTGATTGTGCCGGCAAAGCCGCGACCTTTCGACTGACCAATCACTTCGACAGCCTCACCATCAGCGAATAGATCAACCAGGATCTTGTCACCAACGTTCATCTCGCCGGCGTTGCCATCGAGACGAAACTCCTTCAAGACGCGCGTAGGAGGAACGCCGCCGCCGGTCTTCTCAAAGTGCCCGCGCATCGGCTTGGTAACGTTCTTCAGCTTCACTGGCTTCTCATCAACCAGCCCGACCTGAACGGCGTCATAACCATCAGGACCAGCGGCAGACTTCTTCTGCACGACGATGCATGGTCCAGCTTTAATCACCGTCACAGGCGTGACCGTGCCGTCCGCAGCGAACAGCTGCGTCATACCCACTTTTCTACCGATGATTCCGTTGATCATGATTGTCGCTTCCAAATTGCCGATTGCGTTTAAGAGCATTTGATTCAGCTGATCGCGTCAGCCGAAGACCAATTGGCAATTGGCGTCTGCCAACTGGAGATGCCCTTACTGTCTTCCGAAAGCCTTGATCTCGACGTCCACACCTGCTGGCAAGTCCAGCTTCATCAGCGCGTCAACCGTTTGCGGAGTTGGGTCGAGAATGTCCATAAGACGCTTGAGCGTTCTGATCTAAAATTTCTCGCGCGACTTCTTGTCCACGTGTGGCGAGCGGAGCACTGTCCACTTGTTCTTCACGGTAGGCAATGGGATTGGACCAGCCACGCGCGCTCCCGTGCGTTTTGCGGTCTCTACGATTTCCGTGGTTGACTGATCGAGAACGCGGTGATCGTAAGCCTTTAGCCTGATTCTGATTTTTTCGTTCAACTTAACTCCTCGGGCCGTTAGGTCCTGGTCTGTTTAACTATTCGACGACTTCTGACACCGTGCCGGCGCCGACTGTGCGTCCGCCTTCACGAATCGCGAAGCGCAGGCCCTTCTCCATCGCGATCGGAGCTATCAACTCGATCTCCATCGCCACGTTGTCGCCCGGCATCACCATCTC
>JANNON010000236.1:0-16348 GCA_031399105.1 Blastocatellia bacterium
GCTTGATGCCGTCGCCGAACCCCGCGCACTTCCTGAATCCACTCAGCAAACTCATCCGCATTTCCAATTGTCGCTGACAGTAGCAACAGCCGAATCCGTGGCGGCGTCAAAATGATCGCCTCCTCCCAAACATGCCCGCGATCTTCGTCTGCCAGATAATGAGCCTCGTCCAACACGACCAGGTTGGCCTGCACGTCATCGCCACCACGGAGTGAATCGAAAAGTTGGTTGCGGAAGATCTCGGTCGTGCCGACGATCAATGGAGCTTGTGAATTCTCCTTGCGATCGCCCGTCAGGATGCCGACATTTGCGGGACCAAACTCATTGCTGAACTCCTCATATTTTGAATTCGTCAGGGCTTTGAGTGGAGTGGTGTACCAGGCGCGCTTTCCGGACTCGATCAGCCGGCGTATCTCTTCGCGCGCAATCCACGTTTTGCCGCTGCCTGTCGGCGCGGTCACGAGCACATCCTCAAACTCAAGCGCCGCCAACGCCTCCAATTGAAAGGGGTCGGGTTTGAATGGAGCAACCGGCGGAGCGCCGATTCCGGAGAGCAATTCACGAAGTTCGCGAGTTTGGAGGACGGGTTTACCCGGCTTTAGTGATGCAGTTTGATCTACACCCGGGGATTCTTGCCCGCGACCGCCTCCGCGTGGAGATTTGCGTGAATAACGGCCAGGTCGTTTCTCGCTTTTACGCCTCATCGAAGTCGATTGTACCGCAGCGCACGGTGAAGGCTTCCACGTCTCGTGTGGGCCGAGCGAGAAAGTTAACATTTGTGTTGCTGGATAGGGCTTCTATGAACGGCGCGTTAAACTATGCCCCGAACGTTGGGAATTTGTCTCCAGCCGCAACGAACTGGCCTCGTTTTGCGTCTAACAAAGGTCCGAAGGAACCATGGGGATGCAGAAGGCGTTTATTAGAGAATGCAAGAGATATTCAGTCATTTCGAGGTGAACCGCGAGCCACGTTGGGCAATACTGTCCAAGCTGACCGTGGCTTCCCTAATATTTCATACGGCAGCTCTCGCGAGCGTGCTGTACGTTCCCAGCGTTCGGGATTCACTTAACATTGCTGCTCTATTGTCGCGCACGAACTACGTCGATCGGGCCTACAAGAAGACCAAGATCGGAGATGATGTACAGGTTGTCGAGGTCGCAAAGTTTCGGTATCCCGATGGTTACTTTGCCACGGAATCGCCGACGTCTCCGGTTGTGGAACCATCAGTCCCATCGGGTTTCGCCTTTTCGTTTCCCCCGAACCCAACTCTCGCTGAGGAAATGCAGTCGCCGAGCCCAACGCCCGAGGCGTTGCCTTCACCTACAATCTCACCGGCTTCAATTACAGTGGCCGGAAGCGTTGGTGTTGAAGCAACAAAGTCGCCCGACGTCGACAAACAATTAGACAAGATTGCAGCAGAGAATGACGTGGTTCGTCCGAGTGAGAATGAAGTCAACGTAGCGCCGCTAAAGGATTGGCTGAAACGAGCAAATCTCTTGCGGGAAAAAGGAGAACTCGATCTCAATTCGAAGATTGAACTTACTATCGCCGCGAATTTGGGAACCGACTGCAAGTTAAGCGATGCCAAGGTGCTACAGAAATCTGGCGATGCTCGACTGCTCGATGTTGCGAAGGACCTTGTCTCCGCCATTGGCGATAGTGGCATGTTGTCATTCCTTCGCGATCCCGCGAAAGTGCAAGACATCAGTCAACTGCGTTGCGATGCCATGCCGCTGCAGTTAACTATCCGTCTTGATCAAAACGAGATTGCGGCAACCGTCGAGTCGCAGGCCGACTCAGATGCGCGCGCTACGCAGATGGCGAACGGCTACAACGGTCTGCTTAGGATTGGAGAGTTGCTCAAGCGCGGTCGTGATGAGGAGATGCTCTACAAGAGCACCAAAGTGACATCGGCGGGCAAGCAAGTCTTCGTCAATTTTTCGATGCCGCGACAAGCTGCGAGCGAGCTAATCAAGAAGCAATTACCCCCTTCCAGTTGATACCTTACAAGCGCAGTTGGTGGTTTGCCTCACCTGCCGCAGATCACTACAATTGTTCAGTTTCATATGTGAACGAGCATTTGCGATTTCGCGGTGCGCCTGAAACAAAATGAGGAGTGAAACGGTAGGTCCGTTCGATATTTCCAGGCTGAGTTTCCAGTAACTTTAATGAAGAGACGTTTATGATCGACAAATTTCTAACCAAAGTTTTCGGCAGCAGCAACCAACGATATCTGAAATCCATTCAACCCATCGTTGAAGAGATCAACGCCCTCGAGCCCGCGATGAAGAAACTGTCGGACAGTGAACTTCGCTCGCGTTCTGCCGCTTTCAAAGAGCAGGTGCAAAAAGCTGTCGCCGGCGTGGAAGATAAGGCAGAACGCAAACGCATCGAGCGTGAGGTGCTGGACGAAATTCTTCCCGAAGCTTTCGCGATTGTTCGCGAGGCCAGCGTTCGCACCACGGGCATGCGTCACTTCGACGTGCAGTTGATCGGCGGCATCGTGCTCCACCAGGGCAAGATCGCTGAAATGCGCACCGGCGAAGGAAAGACCCTCGTTGCGACTCTGCCTTCCTACCTGAATGCGTTGACCGGACGTGGCGGCGTTCATGTGATTACAGTCAACGACTATCTCGCCTCGCGCGACGCGGAATGGATGGGCCAGATCCATCGGTTCCTGGGCTTGGAAGTCGGCTGCATTCAAAACGACATGGACGACTTCGAGCGCCAAGCCGCTTACGCTGCCGACATAACCTACGGCACCAATAATGAATTCGGTTTCGACTATCTGCGCGACAACATGAAGTTTGATCTCGCGACTTGCGTGCAGCGCGGTCACTACTTCGCCGTGGTTGACGAAGTTGACTCAATTCTCATCGATGAAGCGCGTACGCCGCTTATCATTTCAGGCCCATCTGACGAAGCAACTGACAAGTACTACAAAGCCGACGCGATTGTTCCGCAACTCAAACGCGGCGAGGACGTTGACGGCGTAAAAACGGGCGAATACTTAGTCGACGAGAAGGCACACACCGCAGTGCTGACTGAAGATGGCGTCGATAAGGCCGAGAAGCTGTTGGGCGTTGGCAACCTGTACGATCCGTCGAACATGGAACTGCTTCACTGTGTTGAGCAAGCGCTGAAGGCCCACACTTTGTATCGGTTGGATCATCAGTACGTGGTCCAGGATGGCGAGGTGATCATCGTCGACGATTTCACCGGCCGCTTGATGAAGGGCCGTCGCTGGTCAGATGGTTTGCACCAGGCTGTGGAAGCTAAGGAAGGCGTAAAGATTGAGAAAGAGAATCAGACGCTGGCTACCATTACGCTGCAAAATTATTTTCGGCTTTACGAGAAGCTGTCGGGCATGACCGGGACCGCGGAAACTGAGGCTGCGGAGTTTCAGTCTACGTACAAGCTCGATGTGATCGTAATCCCCACTCACCAACCGATGGTCCGCAAAGATCATTCCGATGTTATCTACCGAACGTTGCCGGAAAAATGGGATGCGGTCGTCGAAGAGATCAAGGACTGCTACGACCGCGGCCAGCCAACGCTGGTCGGTACTGTTTCGGTTGAGAATTCAGAGTTAATTGCGCGCCGGCTGCAACGTGAAGCGGTGCCACACAATGTTCTGAACGCGAAGTATCACGAACGCGAAGCCGAGATCGTGGCCCAGGCAGGTAGAAAAGGCGCGGTGACCATCGCCACCAACATGGCTGGCCGCGGTACCGACATTCTGTTGGGCGGCAATCCTGACTTCATGGCGCGCGAGTTTCTTAAGGCTGATGAAGTTGATCCGGATGAAGCCTCAGAAGAGCAATGGGACGAAGCGTTTCGTAAAGCGAAGCGCATCGTCGAAGCCGAACATCGGGAAGTTGTTTCGATAGGTGGTCTGCACATAGTCGGGACGGAACGGCACGAGTCTCGTCGTATTGATAACCAGCTACGTGGGCGCGCGGGTCGCCAGGGCGATCCGGGATCTTCGCGCTTCTTCCTTTCACTTGAAGACGATCTGATGCGCATCTTTGCCGGCGACAAAGTGAAGGCACTGATGCAGCGACTCGGCATGGAGAAGGGTGTCGCGATTGAGTCAGGAATGGTATCGAAGCGAATCGCTTCGGCACAAAAATCGGTGGAGGGTCGCAACTTCGAATCGCGCAAGCACCTGCTCGAATACGACGACGTGATGAATAAGCAGCGCGAGACCATTTACGGTCTGCGCCGGCAATTGATGGAAGACCCGGATCAACGGGAGTACCTACTCGGCGATCCACCAAAGGCCGGGGTCGCTTACGACTTACTTTCCGATCTGACGAAACAGTATTTGAATCCGGATGTCTCGCCTGAAGATTGGGATGTCGCCAACTACAAGCTGCAAATCAAGACGGTTTATGACCTGGACATTGATGCCGAGCACGTCGATTTGGAAACGTTGAGTTCGGAAGAAGTTGTTGAGACCGTCTGGGAAAAGCTCAAAACGCGTTATACAGTCAAAGAGCAACAAATCGGACCAGAAGCGATGCGCACTTACGAGCGCATCATCATGCTCAACATCATTGATGCCCAGTGGAAGGACCACTTGTTGAATCTTGATCACCTGAAGCAGGGAATCGGGCTGGTTGGTTATGGCCAGAAGGATCCGCTGGTCGAATACAAGAAGCAGAGCTTTGATATGTTTCAACAGATGCTGGATCGCATTGATACCAGCACCATTCGCTCTCTGTTCAATCTGCAAGTGGTTGCCGAACAACCGCCTGAAACGTTGCGCCAGCGTCGACTGCCGCGCCGTTCTACTTCGTTGACGTTCACTGGTCCAAATCAGGGCGCCGCGCCGGCGGGCGAAGAGGCGGGGAAGACGAAAACCATCGTTCGAGATCAGCCTAAAGTTGGTCGCAATGATCCTTGTCCCTGCGGGTCTGGGAAGAAGTATAAGAAGTGCCATGGAGCGTGACGAAACTCGCCTGAAGACGTTTCCCTTCAAATTCACGTTGGCCTGGGTAGTTGCTTTTGCACTCCTAACCCCAGGAGGGCGTTTCGCAGTCAAAGCTCAAGAGACGGTTCCAGCTGGTAAACAAGCGCGTGATGAAGGGTTGAAGCGTTACGCCAACGGCGATTTCCAGGGGGCGGTGGAGTCTTTGCGTCGGGCCACCGAGAACATCAATGACGATCCAGTCGCCTGGAACTACCTTGGTCTTGCTCTTCGAGCGAGAGGCGACCACAAGAGCGCCCGCAAGGCCTTCGAAAGGGCCATAAAGTTGCGCCCTGATTCTGCGACACTACGGGCGGGATTGGCCGATATTCTGATTTTTCTGGATAAGTTCAGTGAGGCTAAAAAAGAAGCGGAAAGGGCCTTTGCTCTTGATCCAAATAACGCGGACGCAAACCTCGTCATTGGGTCGATTCGCCTGCTTCAGGGCTCGTGTAAGAGCGCGGAAAATCACGCCGGCGATGCCTTGAAAAACAATTCGAAGCTCTCTGGGGCCTACCTCTTGCGAAGCCGGGCTATCCTTTGCGGGTTTGCTGCCCCGTCACGGCAACGTGCGAAGCGAGATCTTTCCGCCGATGAAATAATTGCAGGTCAAACCCGGTCAGCAGCTCGATTTGGACAGGCTGCTGAGAGTTTAGAGAAATTTCTTGAGTTGGCTCCTTCGGCCAGTAATGGAATTTGGAAAGAGCAACTGCCGGCTTTGCGCGCCTATGCGGCGCGAGTTGATCCAGACAATGGCTCTCCTATCCTTTCGTCTGCGGAAGTCACGACCAGAGCGCGGGTTCTCGCCAAGCCTGAACCTGAGTACACACAGAGCGCGAAACAGTCAGGTATTGTTGGAGGGGTGGTGCTTAGGGCAGTTTTCTCCGCGGATGGAACCGTGAAGCACCTCATTGTGCTGAACTACCTCCCCCATGGCTTAACAGAAAATGCAGTTGCGGCCGCACGAAGAATAAGGTTTGAACCTGCGACGAAAGATGGACGTCGGGTATCCATGGCGTTTCAATTGGAGTACTACTTCAACCTGACTTAAGAATCCGGTGATTAAAGACGAGCGTGGGGTCATGACAACAACTGCATCAACCAATCCCGTCGTTCTGGCTATTCTCAACGGCTCGGCCCCCCAACCGGCTCGATTGGCTGCGGCCAGAGGACTGCTCCCGTTACCACAGGCTGAGCTTCTCGAGGTGCTGGTTGCCCTGGTCGCCACTAGTGAGACGGAGATTGCGGAGGCAGCCGGAGCAACTCTTGAAGAACAAGAGTACGACGACTTGTTAAGCGCGGCGAAAGCAGCAGACACCTCTCCACAAGTGCTTGCCTACCTTGCAACGAACAGCGCCTCAAAACGAGAAGTTCTGGAAGCAATTATCCTCAACAATAAAACTCCTGACGAGGCAATAGTCACGCTCGCTCAAAAGTGCGGCGATGGATCTCTGCTGGAAGTTATTTCTGTAAACCAGCAAAGGCTCATTCGGACGCAAGGCATAATCGAAGCCATTCTTCATAATCCTGCACGCACCGCCGAAGCTGAGCGGCGAGTCAGGGAAACCAAGAGCGAGTTTTTCGAGAAGGAACGCGGCGCTCGCCAAATTGCCGAAGAGCTGCGAGCGCGAGGGAATACTGCCGCCGCAGAGTTCTTTGAGACAGCGGAACTGACCACCGAATCCGGGGAACTCAGCATTGACGATGCCTGGCTCATAGCTCAACACATCGAAGTTGCCGATGCAGAGATTGACGACTCGTGGATGCCAGCTGAGCGTTACCTCGAACTCGCGCCAGAAACCGTTGAAGAAAAAGCCGCGGCCTTCCAGCGAATACTCGAGCACGAGCGAATCGAAGTGGGTGAAATAGCCCCCGAACGCGTCTCATTAATTCGTCAACTGATGTTTATGAATGCGCGGGATCGCATGAAGCTCGCAATGAAGGGTGACCGCGAAGCGCGTAGCATCCTAATTCGCGATTCCAACAGGGTAGTGGCGAGCGCTGTAATAAATAACCCCCGCGTGACCGATCAGGAAGTCGAAAATATCGCGGCCATGCGAACTGTGTCTGATGAGGTCTTGCGTCTAATCGCCCTGAACCGGGCTTGGGCCAGGTCCTATACCATCATTCATAACCTGACTCGCAACCCACGCTCACCCATACCAACAGTCATCAATATCCTGCCGCGCATACGCACCAAGGATCTGCAACATTTGTCCCAAAACCGAAATGTTTCAGAGGCGGTTCGACGCCAGGCACTTCGCCTGTCGCAAGCCCGATCCGGGCAGTAGACCCCGTCAAAAGAAGCAAGACTTCTTACAACCCAACGCAGTGTGTTACAGAAGTTTTGCGAAATCGTAGAGATTGTTCTTGACAGGTTACGAGGCTTAAGTATAATTTCGCACAGACCGAGCCCCAAAAGTTCCATTTCTACGAGACTCGGCAGTTCTTTTACTTGGTCGGTTAGTGTAGCGAACAGGATTTTTGCGGGTTTCCCTCAGACGCGGCATATTCATTTCGAGCCGCGAGGCTTTATCTCACCCGCATAACGCACCGCCTGGTTGAATCGTCCACAAGTGTGTCGATTCTCTACTCTTAACACCGCCGCCCCTGATTTGCCCGACCCTGCCCTGAAAGTTTTGCCCCGCCAATACTCGTTATTGGCGGGGCTCCTCTCTTGTGGGGGGTGATTATCCTTTAACTAGTACGGCTGGTGCCGATTGCAGAGGCTTGCTCGACTGGTTCCTGAAAGGATTCTTCACCTTCGGGTCTCTTCAACATCGTGCCGGACATCCTGGCGAATAAGCTTTCGTACTTGTCGACAACGTGATCCCAGTCGTAATGCTCGCGGACTCGTAGTTGTGCGCGATGACGATAAGACTGCACGAGGGATCCGTCACGTAAAACTCGCTGCAGCTTATCGACGAGATCGGATTCGTCAGCGTAGGGTATGCCGGCATCTCCGACAGCCTCTATGTTCTCCGGTGTCGCAAGCGTTAGCACGCAATTGCCATAGCCCATCGCTTCGAGTAGAGCTGGATGCGTACCGCCTACTTCGGTGGCATGCACATAACAGTATGCATTCTGTTGTAAGGCTCGATAGTCCTGCCCAAAAACAAACCCCGTAAACACGATACGCTTGTCGCCTCGGGCGCGCGCTTTCAGATCATTGATGTAGTCATGAGCATAAGGCGCGTCCCCTACTACCAACAATCGGTACGCTGTCCTGACTTTTTTGAAAGCTTCAATTACAAGCTTGGCGTTATTCTCGGGCTCTAGTCGAGAGACGTAAAGCACATAACGATTTGGCTCAACTCGCCAGCGACGTACCGCTTCCCGATCCGGGCGACGCTCAACTTCAGATCCATAAGCGATCATAGTGGAAGTCTTGCCATATCTCGACAAGTAGTAGTCCTGAATGACGTGAGCATCAGTAATCGTCACGTTAGGCAGAATGGTCGCTAGTCTCTCCGCGAGCATGTAGTAGTTTCTGCCAAACCAATTCCACTTCTTCCGCTTGTGCTCCAGACCGTCTACGTTAATGGCGACTGGCGTTCCCGTCCAACGCAGCAGCGGCGCGAACGGGGCGTTAGCAGCATTACAGATCAAAGCTGCGTCGTACCGTTTTGGCGCGGCATGAAGGGCTGAAATAAATGCGTGCACCACGGTATCGAAGTATTTGTGGCGGATGGTCGGAAGAATGGCCAAGCGGACGCCTTGGTATTCCAGTTGACGAGGGGAAACATAATGAGCACGACAATAGACCGTTACGTCGTGGCCCCGCGCAACTAACCTGGTGGATAGGTGCTCTGCGAAGGTTTCAAACCCACCGTAGCTGGCGGGAATTCCTCGAGTGCCAAGAATTGCAATTCGCATGATGCCTTGACCGGCCAACCTCGGAGTTCGGCTAAACAGCCACACTCTTTTGAGGCAAGGATTTCGAGACACTCGCGGCTTGCTTGTAGACCTCTAACGTTTGTTTTGCCGTCGAGTGCCAACTAAACTTTTTAGCACGCTCCAAGCCTTGGACGCGAAGGTAGGAGCGGTAGTCTGAATCATCTATTAATTTCTCGATGGCAAATGCGAGCGCATCGATGTCGAACGGATCGACCATCATGGCCGCATTACCGACCACCTCGGGCAGGCTGGTTCGATCCCCAACTATAACCGGCGCGCCACATTTCATGGCCTCGAGTGGCGGTAATCCAAATCCTTCAAAGTACGACGGATAGATAAAACAAAGTGCTCCCGAATACAGCGCCGGCAGATCTGATTCCGGCACATAACCAGTGAGAATTACTGAGTCACGCAGGCCCATATCCTGGATTGCCTTCAAGGTTTCACCATAGAGCCAGGCACGTTTCCCCACCAGGACGAGTTTTGGAAGTTTACGCGCTGCATTTTTGGCCAGCAAGCGCGAGTAAGAAGCGATCAGCCGCGTCAGATTCTTGCGTGGCTGAATTGAGCCTACTGAAAGCAGGTACGCTCCTTCTATCCCGTAAGTTTGTTTTACGCGTTGAAGTTCTTTCTCGCTGGTCACCGGCTGAAAATGTGGTGGCGCAGCCTCGTAAGTAACGGTTATTCGCTCTGCGGGAATACCGTAGGTTTTCGCAATATCTCGCCGCGAATATTCAGAGACAGTGATAATTCGAGTGGCCCTTTTTGCGGTATGACGAACAGTCATGCGCAACTGCATCCAGCTTCTTCGTTTGAAGGTCTCCGGTAAATGTTCGAAAGCCAAGTCGTGAATTGTGCAGACAACTTTGCAGGGCGCAAGCGGAGGAGCAGTAAATTGCACGTGCAACACATCAACCGGATGTTGTCGGAGTTCCTTGCTAAGGACGAGGGGAATACGAATTAGCGGTGTATGGGGGACGGTCTGACGAACTTGAAAATTCTTCCAGCGATTGCTGAAGCGTTCAACTGCCTGGCGCTTTGTTACATACAGAGTGTAATCATTGACCTGATCGATCTCAGCCAAGGCCTCGATCAGATTCGTCGCGTAGCTCTCGTTACCCGCCAGGCTGGTCCCAACAGAGTGGGCGTCAATTGCGATGCGCAAATACCCAATCTCCCGTAATAGAGTTTAAAGAGACGCGAAAGTATGGATTCTAATACGAAAAGCTGGGGCTGCTAAATCGCGAGGAAAGGGGCCTTAGTAAAGGTCCATCTCCCGGTTGTCGGGGCTGGTCAACAACCAACACGGCGGACCTCGAGTTTACATCGAGGTCCGTCGATTCATTCGTTGTTATTTGTTCTTACCGGCAGCTGAGGCGTGTGATCCGCCCTGCTGACCACGTGTATCGCGCTCGCGGATACGCGCGGCTTTTCCACGTAACCCGCGAAGATAATAGAGCTTGGCCCGTCGCACTCGACCACGCTTGATGACGTCGATATGATCGACAATGGTTGCGTGGAGCGGGAAGATGCGCTCCACGCCCACACCGAAACTGGTCTTGCGCACCGTGATGGTTTCTCGCGCGCCGCCATGTTTGCGAGCGATTACGACGCCTTCAAATGCCTGCAGGCGTTCTTTGGTTTCGGACTCTTTAATCCGCACATGAACTCGGACGGTATCGCCAGGCTGAAAATCCGGAATGTTCGTGCGCAATTGCAAATTCTCAATGCTATCAAGTCGATTCATCTCATTACTCCGTTAACAATATCTTCGCGTGTAAATCTCTCGAGTGATGCGAAGCCAAACCGTTTAACTATCCTTAAGCAAATCCGGACGATTAGCTTTAGTTTTTTTCAAAGCAGCGTCGCGCCGCCAGCGCGCAATCTCAACATGATTGCCGCTAAGCAAAACGTCAGGCACGCGTAACTCGCGAAACTCAGGCGGCCTGGTGTAGTGCGGGAAGTCCAACAACCCTTCCACGAACGATTCGTTCGCGGCTGAGGTCTCACTCCCCAGTGCGCCAGGAACGAGCCTGACAATCGCATCGATCATCACTAGTGCCGCAGGTTCGCCGCCCGAGAGAACATAGTCTCCGATCGAAATCTCATCGGTTACGAGATTCTCGGCGACCCGTTCATCTACCCCTTCGTACCGCCCGCAAATCAAAACGAGCTGAGTACTCTTTGAAAGATCAGCTGCCAGCGACTGTGTGAACACTCGGCCCTGGGGCGAAAGCAGAATCACACGCGTGCCCGGTTCATATCCCCGGCCCGGTTGGGTTCCGGTCAGTTCTCCCGTTGCTGCAAAGATCGGTTCGGCCTTAAGCACCATGCCATCGCCACCGCCGAAAGGGCGATCATCAACCACGTGATGCTTATCGGTGGTCCATCGGCGTAAATCATGTGCGCTCGTCTCCACCAGGCCTGCGGCGCGAGCCCGGCGAATTATTCCGTAGTCAAACGCTTCGCGAAAGAACTCCGGAAAAATCGTGATGATATCAACGCGCAACACAGCCGACTTTCAAAACCTGTTAAAGATCAAGCAAACCTTCCGGGGGATCCAGGACGATTCGTTTCTTTTCGATATCAATCTCGACAACGATCGATTCTGCCATGGGAACGAAAACCTCTCGGCCCTCGCCATCCCGCACCATTAGAATTTCAACTCCGCCAGTGCGCAGGACTTCGGTTGTCTCACCAACGAACTGTCCGTCGACAGTTTCAACCCGACACCCCTGCAATTCCCACTGATAAAAAGAACCTTCTTCGAGGGGAACTCGATCCGCCTCTTGAACTGCAAACTCTCGCCCAATCAGAGCGCTCGCAGTTTCGATAGTGTCGTAACCCTTGAATTTGAGCACAACGCGATTGTTTTGGAACCAGTGATCCTCGAGTTCGACGATCTCGCGGGCACCATCCGAAGCCACCGCAATCAACGAACGTGTTTCCTCAAATCGCTCGGGAAAATCCGTCAAAAGCTCGGCAACGAGTTCGCCTTTTAGGCCTCGCGTTCTAACAGCGCGCGCGACGGCTACCAAAGGGTCCGTGCTTTCGTCACGCGACTTGCTCATTCCACAATTTCTAGAATGAACCGTCGTCTCGTTTTCAAACCAACAGCGTGGGCCAAAGAACGCAACGCCCTAACCGTACGTCCCTGCTTACCGATCACTTTGCCCATGTCTTCCGGAGCAACGCGTATTTCAATGATCGTTGTGCCACCCTGGTCAAGCTCGCGCACGTCGACCTTCTCAGCATCGTCTACGAGCGCCTTTACAATCATCTCGACCGTTTCTTTCATGAGTAAAGCCCCGCGCGAATGGAGCGTCGCGTTAGGAAGCGACGGCTTCGCTCTCTCGTTGAGTCCGCCTAATCAACTTATGGACAGTCTCAGTCGGCTGCGCGCCTTTCGATAGCCAATACTGCACCCGGTCCATCTTCAGCTTGACCTCGGCAGGATTACGCGTCGGATCGTAGGTGCCTACGTTTTCGAGATAAGCGCCGTCACGTTTTGATTGCTTCTCTTTCACCACCACCCGGTAGGACGCGCGTTTCTTTGCGCCAGTACGCATCAATTTAATTGCTAACAATTCTCTACCTCCGATAACCGCCAATTGGGGTGAATGCATCACCCGGAAATTATTTCCGTCTCTTCTTGATCCGTTTCTTCTTCTTCAATTTCTTTCGTGATGGGCCAGCCGGCAGCGAGGGCATAGACGGCATCTCGCCGCCATCATCACCAAGCCCGCCCATATCCGGTATACCCGTCATGCGCCTCATCATCTTACCCTTGAGGCCGCCACCGCCGAACATTCCTGAACCCGAAAGCTGCCTCATCATCTGCCGCATCTCGCTGTACTGCTTGATGAGCTGGTTTACTTCTGCAACCGATGTACCTGAACCACGTGCGATCCGGCGGCGCCGATTGGCATTCAGAATCTTGTGATCGCTGCGCTCTTCAGTGGTCATTGAATCGATAATCGACTCAGTACGTTTCAGCTCTTTCTCCATGACCTTTGTCTGTTCGTCATCTAGCTGGGGCATTCCCATGCCTCCCAGAAGCTGATCGGGCAACATCTTCATTATCTTTGAGAAAGAACCGAGTTTCTTAACCTGACGAAGCTGAGAACGAAAGTCATCCAGAGTGAACTCATTCTTCTGGAGTTTCTTGAGCTGCTCTTCGGCTTCAGACTGATCGACCTTCGACTGGACCTCTTCGATGAGCGACAACACGTCGCCCATTCCCAGAATGCGTTGCGCCACGCGATCCGGATAAAACGGCTCAAGCGCGTCGTATTTCTCACCAACGCCGACGAACTTAACCGGCTGGCCCGTTACCTGTTTGATCGATAGCGCCGCCCCGCCGCGCGCATCGCCGTCCATCTTCGTCAAAATCACGCCGGTGATGCCGATTCGCCGGTGAAACTCTTCAGCCGATCTAACCGCATCCTGCCCGGTCATCGCGTCGGCGACAAAAAGGGTTTCGACGGGTTTCGTTTCAGCTTTGATTTGCTCGAGCTCCGTCATCAACTCATCATCGATGTGCAGGCGGCCGGCGGTGTCGATCATCAATGTATCGAATCCGGTTTGCTGAGCGTGCTTAAAAGCTGAACGAACTAATGTCAGTGGATCATCAGTTTCAGGTTGTTCAAAGATCTGCTGGCCAGTCGCTTTGGCGATGACCTTCAACTGCTCTCGCGCCGCCGGACGGTAAACGTCAACTGATAACAAGAGCGGTTTCCGCTCCTGATTCATTGCTAACCAGCGCGCTATTTTTCCAGTGGAAGTGGTCTTGCCGGAACCCTGCAGCCCGACAACCATCACCACGTTTGGAATCTGCCTGGTAAAGACCAGTCGCGACGATTGCCCACCGAGAAGCTCAACCAACTCGTCGAAAACTATCTTGACAACTTGCTCGGACGGCTTGAGCTCTTGCCAGACTTGCTGACCCTCGGCCTTTTCCTTGACCGAGGCGATAAAGTCTTTTGCGACCTTAAAGTTAACGTCCGCTTCCAGGAGCGCCAGACGAATTTCTCGAAGAGCCGCATCAACATGCTCCTTCGTCAGTACGCCTTCGCCGCGCAGATTCTTTAGGGTGCGCTTTAGCTTGTCAGATAGGGACTCAAACATAGAACAATAGGCGAAGTCCCACGCTGGAGACGGAAACGGAGATGATAGACG
This sequence comes from Blastocatellia bacterium, assembly GCA_031399105.1. Taxonomy (GTDB): domain Bacteria; phylum Acidobacteriota; class Blastocatellia; order Pyrinomonadales; family Pyrinomonadaceae; genus PSRF01. The sequence goes on from JANNON010000236.1 coordinate 14,048, forward strand.
TGGCTCTAAAACGTGTCAAGGTAAGGGGTTACACAGGCGGTGTCCTGGTGAGAATTTCAGACAATTTTGGAGGGAATTTCATGCTGCCTCCTCAGATTCTACCTCGGCGATGGACACCCTTGCCGACCAGCTAACGATTCCCCCTGTCGGGTTCGTAGGAGACTTTCACTCCCTAGTAAGAGCGGCCCTGCCGGGCGCACCAAGTAGAAGGGCGTCACCGCTCAAACAGTGCCGCCCTCCGCCGTGTGTGGCTCTGGGCCTGGTTGCATTGTCCTCACATCGGCAACCGAGGCCCGTTATATAGTCATGCTAGTCGCAGGTGAGCTCTTATCGCCCACGGCGAGTGTATCCATACCCGCCGCCGCCGAGTAAGAGAACTACGAGGATGATGATTACTATTGTAGTGGTACTCATGAAGCGGCTTATATCACGGTAGCAAAGTGGTCTCCGTGCGTTAGCACACATAACGCTGTTGGGCGGTTGGGGAACAACTGTATCACCTGCCTGAGTTGAAATTGAGATTATGGCGGCTGGCAGTTTAACTATTGAGAGGGGTTGCTGGAGTCTGTAAGAAGGGCTAATCGCAGTTCGGAACGCCTAGAAAGCACGGGAGTTGGTCAACGATTAAACTTATCCACACCACTACCATCAGGGCTGAAATCGCAACCCTAAGCACCAGCGTTGCTGGTTTCGCGGCCAGCGACTGACCGGCTTGCACCGTTTGCGCCAGCGGTATGATTGTAAAAATAGATGCCGTTGCTAATAACCAGATCAAGCCGAACAACACGGCCAAGTCAGGAACGTCTTTGCTGCCTACCGAATTGAACCTAAATTGCAGGAGCATGAACGGCAGCACGATAAGGACGCCCATGAGGGCCGATTTAGCTACACTTGGAATAACCATAACGCATGCCTTTTATCATGATTTCTGCTTTACGAGTAGACTAAAGTACGGAAAGGCACCTGCAGGTTATCCCGTAGTATTACGACCGTTCAGATTTAATCTTTAGAGGGCTTTGTTCGCGCAAAGCCCACCACGAAAAATGACTACGGAATCCCAAGGCTTTCACACCAGTCGGCCCCATTATTTGAATCAATTGCAAAACTTCAGGCGCCTGGCTGCGAAAATTCTACTCCTTTTTTTAGTCGGCGTTTCGCTATCGAACGTCGCGTTGCAGGCGCAGAAACCTGCGCTTTCCTCCGAAGCTCCGACTTTAGCTCCGACTTTCCAGCAGATCGCGCCCGGGGTCGAATACCTCCAACTTATCAGACGTTCTGCATTGAAAGAGGAGGGCGCAGGGCCATGGGCGATCAATGTCTTGAGAATTGACCCGAGGATTGCCTCGCTGAAGTTTGCCCGTGCCCTCGACCAAGGTGTCGGACTCGAAACAGTAAGTTCATTGGCCGCCCGGCACGGTTCCATAGCAGCTACTAACGCCGGCTACTTCAGAACGACCGGCGTGTTTCGAGGCGAGTCAGTCGGAACCTTCGTTCAGGCTGGAAAGCTGTTGAGCGAACCGAATAACGATCGAGTCGCCGTTGGCCTGATTGGCAGTAAAGGGGCTTTTGATTTGATTTTTGGTCACCTGAAATTCGAGGCTAGCATTGCTATCGGCGCAAAAACTCAATTTGTAAATGGCTTTAATCGACCTCTTGCGCCTGACGAAATCGTAATCTTCACTCCTGAGTTTCATCGCACAACTTTGACCACTCCCGATGGAGTTGAGGTAATAGTCCGGCGAGATAAAGTCGTAACCGTGAACGATCGCAGTGGCAGCAACCAGATTCCCGGCGACGGATTCGTGATCACCGCGGATGGCCGTGCTCGAGAGTGGCTGCTCGCAAATATTCGCAAAGGCTCAACCCTCAAACTCACATGGAAGCTCACCCCGGCCGAAAGTCATCAGGCTAAAAGTTGGTCCCAAGCACTGACCATCACAGCAGGCGGTCCACAACTAATCAAAGGCGGTCGGATTTCTATTAACAGTGCGCAGGAAAAGATCGCACCAGCTTTTGTAAACGACCGCCACCCGCGCACAGCCATCGCTAAGCTGAGTTCTGGCCAGATCCTGCTGCTCACCGTAGACGGAAGGCAGCCAAACGTGAGCGTCGGAATGTCGTTGCCCGGCCTGGCCCAACTGCTACTGGAATTCGGCGCGACCGAAGCGATCAATCTCGACGGTGGTGGCTCAACCACAATGGTGGTTCAGAACAAGGTAGTTAACAAACCATCCGATCAAAGTGGCGAGCGGCCCGTGAGCGACGCGATCCTCATATTTTCTCGGCCAAAATAAGATATCA
>JANNON010000291.1:0-9281 GCA_031399105.1 Blastocatellia bacterium
GATGACGACCAGGAGCGTCCGTTCATCAATTACCGGATCGCGATACCGAAACTCCGAGGCGTAGTCTACATCGACGGCGACGCGCGCCAGCTGCTCGATCATATATTTCCCGGCCAGCCCGGCATGCCAGGAAGTGCCGCAGGCGGCGATCATCACCCGGTCGAAATTCTTAAACTCGGCCGGAGTGATGTTCATCTCTTCGAGAAAGACGCGGCCCGAATCGAGCGAGAGGCGACCCAGCATGGTGTCGCGGATGGCGCGCGGCTGCTCGTAAATTTCCTTGAGCATGAAATGCTTGAAGCCGCCCTTTTCCGCCATGATCGGATCCCAGGTGATTCTCTGAATGGCGGGCTCAACCGAGTTTCCTTCAAAGTCGGTTACGCGCACTGAGTCTCTCGTGAGAATTGCGATCTCACCATCTCCCAGGAAAAAAACATCGCGTGTGTGCTGCAGGATTGGGGGAATATCGGACGCGACGAAGAATTCTCGATCGCCAAGACCGATAACTACGGGCGGACCCTGGCGCACAGCGATCACCATGTCCGGTTCATCCGCGTTGATGATCGAAAGCGCGAAAATTCCACGCAACTCTTTAATTGCCTCGCGCACAGCTTGCTCAAACGTGCTGCCGGCTTTGAGGTTCTCTTCGATTAAGTGGGCAATAATCTCGGTGTCAGTTTCGGTGACGAACTGATGGTCGTTCTTGCTCAGACGGTCTTTTAGCTTGAGGTAGTTTTCGATGATGCCGTTGTGCACAACTACAACGCGCCCGGTGCAATCGCGATGGGGGTGCGCGTTCTCTTCCGTTGGACGTCCGTGTGTGGCCCAGCGCGTGTGGCCGATGCCGTAAGTGCCGTCAAGCGGGCTCAGCCGAATTGCCTCTTCAAGGTTTCGCAGCTTGCCCTCAGCGCGACGAATCTCGAGGTCGTGGTTCTCGTTAACAACCGCGATGCCCGCCGAGTCGTAGCCGCGGTATTCAAGCTTGCGCAGACCGTCGATGATGAGCGGCACGACCTGTTTGTTTCCAACGTAACCAACAATTCCGCACATAAAATCATATGATGAAAAGGAGTTATCGCTCCTGATCATCTTTCCTTTCGACCAGACTTTTCTTCACCACGGCCGGAACGCCGGCTACTAACGAATCAGGAGGGACATCCTTTGTGACGACCGATCCAGCGGCGGTAACTGAGCCACGTCCCACTCTCACCGGCGCCACGAGCATCGTGTCAGAACCTATCTTCACATTGTCTTCAATGACTGTCTCGTGCTTGTTGCGACCATCATAGTTGCACGTGATCGTGCCGGCGCCGATATTAGTATTCTCACCGATAGTAGCGTCGCCGAGATAAGTGAGATGCATCGACTTGGAACCTTTGCCCAACTTAGACTTCTTCATTTCGACAAAGTTTCCGACCGCCGCCCGCTCTGCTACGTTCGCATTCATGCGTAAGTGGGCAAATGGACCAACGGAGGCATTCGAGTCGATGCGGGAATCAACAATCACGCAGTGGTCCTTGATTGTAACGTGTTCGCCAACGACCGAATTCGCGATCCGGCTACCAGCACGAATCACACACCCGTCACCGATAACTGTGTCGCCTTCGATCACCACGCCGGGATGAATTACACAGTCCTGTCCGAGTTTGGCCGAAGAACTGACGTAGGCACTGGATGGATCGATGAAGGTCACGCCGGATTCAACCATCAACGTGCGGATTGTGCGACGACGAACAAGGTTCTCAAACTCTGACAGTTCAGCTCGCGTGTTAATGCCGGAAAGTTCTCGTGCATCAGGATGCAGATAAACCTCAACCTTCTCGGCTTCTAAAAGAAGAATCCCGGCAACGTCAGTCAGGTAGTACTCACCCTGCGCGTTCTGCGGTTTTACCTGCTCAAGGGCACCGAACAATTTCCTCGTGTCAAAGCAGTAAAATCCAGAGTTGATCTCTTTTGTCGCGCGTTCTTCTTCGGAAGCGTCCTTGTGCTCGACGATCTTCACAAAGCGATCTTCGGCATCGCGAATGATGCGGCCATAGCCGGTTGGGTTTTCCAGGCGTGTGCTTAAGATCGTTATCGCCGCGTTTGATTCCCGATGCTGGTCACACAGTCGCTTGAGAGTTTGCGCACGCACCAAGGGGACATCGCCTGACAGAATCAACAACGTCGATTCTGAATTCGCTAACGCCCCGCGTGCAGCATTAACGGCGTCGCCGGTTCCTTTCTGTTCAACCTGAGTGACAAAACTTGCAAGCTCACTTGGAACACCTGCTCTGACCGCAGCTTCAACCTCAGCGGCTTGATGACCGACGACGACGTAGATTCTTCGCGGATTCAACTGTAGGGCCGCGCGGCAGACGTGTTCAATCAGAGGTCGCCCGTCAACCTCGTGGAGCACCTTCGCTTTACGCGATTTCATACGAGTGCCCAGACCCGCGGCCATGATCAGCACGTCGAGCGGAGTTTCGAGTTTGTCAGATTGCAGTTGCTTGTTCTCCATGAATTATCTGGAGACAGTCAGGGTTGGTCGTGAACGGGCTTGTTTATGGCAGGACATAACTTCCTCAGCCAAAAGCTCCGAGTTGTGGCGCACTTTGTCCTCCTGGTCGAGTAAATCAGTGCGGACGATCTCGGTGTCTCCCTCGACGGCAATGTCCAAAGAGTCGTCTTCCAATCCGATCTGATAGGCGCCTTCAGCTTCGTATCGCACCGCCTGGTCACGAGCGATACGCCGATTATTTACGAGTACGTAGTCGAAATGAATCTCAGGCGCGTACTGGCGAACCATCTCGAGATGTTGTTTTGCCGAATAACCGTCGGTCTCGCCCGGTTGAGTCATCAGATTGCAGATGTAGATCTTTGTCGCGGTGGATTCGCCAATCACTCGAGCCACTCGCGCTACCAGCAGGTTTGGCAGAATGCTCGTATAGAGAGAACCAGGACCAACGGTGATGACATCGGCTGCGCGAATTGCCGCGAGTGTTTCCGGTAGCGGCAGACACTGCTGCGGCTCAAGATGTAAAGACTTTATCCCAGATCGCGAGGCAGTAATCTGCGTTTCACCACGCACCGTCGTGCCGTCGTTCAGGGTTGCGACCAGCCTTACGTCGTTGATCGTCGCAGGAAAGATATGACCCTTAGAAGCGAGGACTTCGGATGACAAGCGTACTGCCTCCACGAAATCCCCGGTCACTTCTGTTAACGCTGCCAGAAAGAGGTTGCCAAAGCTGTGACCGCCTAGTTCGCCATCTCCTCGAAAGCGATGTTGAAAAAGTCTCGCGAGTAACGTGGAGTCTTCTGAGAGCGCGATCATACAGTTGCGAATGTCACCCGGTGGCAACATCTGCAATTCCTCTCTCAAGCGCCCGGAACTGCCGCCATCGTCGGATACAGTGACAATGGCAGATAGATTTCCAATCCAGTCTTCATCGTCATCTCGCGGACCGACCAGTTTCTTCAATCCGGCCAAAAGCGTGGAAAGACCCGTGCCGCCTCCGATGGCGACGAGGTTTGTCCCGCGATTTTTTTCTGCTGAATGATGCACTTGGTTTTCGTTAGGGCGCGGCTTTCAGAAGAGTAACAACCAACTCTGACTCAGAATCATACCTAAAAGGTCAGGGCATTGAAACCGCAGATTTTTACAAGGAGACGGACAGCCGGAAGGATGTCTGGAAAGAACTAGACGCGAGGCTGAAAGATCAGTTTGTCGAAGTCGGGATCGTTGCGCAAAGCAGTAAGGTCATGGTCATGCTGCGCTCGGACGCGCAGGTTGGGTTGAAGATCCAGGGCACGCTGTAGCGACTGCAGCGCCAAATCCACAGATCCTAGCCGTGCACGCGTCGCGGCCAGGCCATAATGAATGTGAGCTGCCTCCGGTTCACGTTTCAGGGCCCGTTCAAACATCTCTTGAGCGGCCACATACTCACCGCGATTGAGTTCAATGACGCCGCGATCATAAAGCGAGTCAGCATCACGCGGCAGCATGCTCTCGGTACGGAGCCGCGCTTCGGCGATGGCAAGATAGGTCCGCGACCGCGCTGCCACTTCAGCAACCTGAGAATATTTGTCTAGCAGGATTCGAAACTGGTTTCGCGCTTCGCTAAAGTGTCCATGCGTAAATTCTTTGTGCGCTCGTTCAAACGCTCGCAGGGCGGCCGATTCATCGAGAGTAGGTTGACGCGGTGGAGGTGGGGTGACAGTAGCCGGCTTTGGAGCTCGAACCGCTGCCAGCTTTTGAGTCGTTTTGACTCTTGGAGTGACAAATTTCTTCGGCTTACTAGCTTCAACCTTTCGCGAAACAGGTTTTTTAGCCGCGGACTTCTTTGTGACTTTTGCTTTAGGAGACGCTGCGACCTTGCGCTTGGATTCCGCTTTCTTTGTCGGTTTGACGACAACTTTGGCAGCCTTTTTACGCGTGACTGCTGCTTTGGTAGTTTTCTTCGCTACGGCTTTCGCAGCCGGTTTTGCCGCTACGGCGCGTTTCGCCTTGGGACGCATAGCCTTGCCTTCGAGCCTACGCCCTTTGACCGATGTTTTGGCCGCAGAACGGTTCCCCTTAGTTGGCGACCGCCTCAATCCCTTTGCCATTGGACTACTCATTTAGAAGTTTTGAAGAGTTGCTATGCGGCGAAATTCACCGCCAAAATCTGGCGGGAGGTTAACATACGCGGTCTTGTAAATCAACGTGTTAAGGAGTTTGCAGCACCTTTGCGCGGTCCAATCGGATACTAACTATACAGAAATGGCAAACATAGGAAAACACTTGAAGCACATTGTTGGCTATGTTACAGTGCCTTCCGTGACGGTCACAGACCGTAACGATGCGGAGATGAAAGGCTCAAGTATCTGAAAGCCCTTGAATTCGCAGCTCGACCCGTCGTAACACTAGACAATAGCACCCGCCAGAGTCCTTGCCCTCAACTTAGAATCCCAAAAAGAGAGCCGCAATTAATGGCAGACGCTCCGATCCTGCTCCGAGAAAAGCAGTACCACCAGATCAAAGCCGTGTTGGCTCGCCTTCGGTTGGATTCTGCCTCAAAGGTGGTTTTCCTTGTGGACAAGGATGGCCAGGAAATCGCAGTTCAGGGCGAGGTGGGTAATCTTGACACGACCAGTCTCGCGTCATTGGCCGCTGGCAATGTTGCAGCTACCGGTGGCATGGCTCAGTTGATTGGTGAAAAAGAGTTTCCGACGCTGTCTCACGAGGGCGAGCGCGAAAGCATTCACATCTCAGTAATTGGTCGGTTGCTACTCGTGGTTGTCTTTGATGAACGTTCCAGCCTGGGGCTGGTAAAGCTTCGCAGCAAGCAAGTGTCTCACCAGATTTCTAACATGATTGCCGAGATCACGAAGGTGGACGGAAACGAAGAATCGCCGTTTGCCGGGATCACGGACGAAGACATCGATAGTCTCTTCAATTAAATAACCTGCCTTATGACTTTCATTAACTACGCCTCCAGGGAAATCAACTGCAAGATCGTTTATTACGGTCCTGGTTTGTGCGGGAAGACGACGAACCTCCAGCACATTTTCGACGCGACTGCTCCGCAGGCGCGAGGCAAGCTAATCAGCTTGGCAACCGAAACCGACCGGACCCTGTTTTTCGATTTCATGCCCCTCGAGCTGGGCACGGTGCGTGGCTTCAAAACGCGATTCCATCTATACACGGTGCCGGGACAGGTGTTTTATGACGCGTCTCGCAAACTCATCCTGAAAGGGGTGGACGGCGTTGTCTTTGTCGCCGATTCCCAGGAAGAGCGAATGGATGCAAATATCGAATCGCTGTACAACCTGGAAGAAAATTTGCGGGCGCAAGGCTACGATCTAATGAAACTGCCTTACGTCCTGCAGCTGAACAAGAGGGACCTGCCGAACATTATTCCGGTTGAAGACCTTTCCGCTGAGTTGTTGAGGAAGAGCGAACCTGTTGTTGAAGCGGTCGCATCGACCGGAGCCGGTGTTTTCGACACGTTAAAGGCAGTGGCCAAGCAGGTACTAACAGAACTTCGCAGAGGCTAAATTCAGGTTTCACGTCAGAGACTTCAGCATCAGCAGCCCATCCCCGCCGTTCGAATAATACTTAGGCAATCGTTGCGTTACCGTATAGCCGAGGTTCTCGTAGAGCCTCTGGGCCGGTGTGTTTAGCGACCTGACCTCGAGCCGCACGAGCCTAACGTTCCGTCGACGAAAACCCATTTCCACTTCCGCCATCAATTGATTCGCAAGGTGCCGGCGTCGGTGTTCCGGCGCGACTCCGACCGTGGTGACGTGCCCGGTGTGATCCGGCTCGACCAGACCAATCACGAATCCGACCATGATCCCGCCCGATGTGACGGCGCGATATGAAACCGACTCCGGCGCAGTTAGCAGATATTCAAACGTCTCTCGACTGTAGGCTTCGCCATCGACGAAGCAACGCTGATCCAAACGCCAACACTCGTCGAGCTGCGAGATAGTGAGTGGACGAACGTCGTATCTGAAACCAGTCGCGGGTCGCACAGTTTGTTCGGCGGGCACAGGCAGAGTCGCTTCCGGCTCCGACGGCGTCCACCAACGCGAACGTATTTTCTTGAGTACTGCCATGGCGTGCGATTAGTTTGCAGTCGGGGAAGCAGAATTACTTTACCATCACACTCCTCATAATTAAATTATTAACATGCAGTCGCCATAGCTGTAAAAACGATAACGCTCCATCACTGCATGATTGTACGCGGCCAGCGCCAACTCGCGACTTGCAAATGCTGAAACCAACAGCAAGAGCGACGATTGCGGGAGATGAAAGTTGGTTAGCAGGACATCAGTTACTTTGAAATTGTATCCAGGCGTAATCGTCAATGACGCCGCGCCGCGAGCGGGATGCACAAGGTTGTCGTGGCCTGTCGCCGCCTCCAGTGCACGAGTAGTCGTGGTGCCGATCGCTATTACTCGTCCGCCGTTTGCCTTTGTCGCATTTATCCGCTCAGCGGCCAAGTTGCTTATCACAAACGCTTCAGGCCTAACGGTATGGTCCTCAATCTCGACGACTCGGACCGGTTCGAATGTGCCATAACCGACGTGCAACGTGATTTCCACGACCTCGACGTTCCGATTTCTGATTTGTTGAAGTACTTCGGGTGTGAAGTGCAGACCAGCAGTCGGCGCCGCAATTGCACCGCGCTCGCGAGCATAGATTGTCTGATAGCTTTCGCGATCTTCCGTCGAGCTTCCTTGTAGTCTTTTTATGTAAGGCGGCAACGGCATCTGGCCGAATTGATCAAGAACGACTTCGAAAGCTTCCGCCGAGTTGAAGCGTAGGCGACGCATTTCGGGACCTGGGCCATTCAAGACCTCGGCGCGCAGGTCTGATTGGGCAAACCGCAGCAAGTCGCCTTCTTTAAGTCTATTGCCCGGGCGCATCAGGGCTTCCCACACCAGCGGCTCAATTTCTTTTGTCAGCAACACTTCAACGCGTCCGCCGGTGCTGGCGCGTTCAGCAAACAGGCGAGCCGGGAAGACTTGCGTGTTGTTGATGACGACCAGATCGCCCTTACGAAGGTATTCGGGAAATGACGAGAACCTCGTGTCGCTCCAGGTGCCGTCCTGCCGGTTCAAGATCAGCATGCGCGAAGCGTCGCGCGGCGAGAGCGGCTGCTGAGCGATTAGTTCTTCAGGGAGGTGATAATCGAAATCCGAGATGTTCATACGAGCTGACCGTTCACGCCGTGCTAGCCCGGATGCTCGCGATGAAAGACCGCACTGAGTTGGGCTCCAAACAGCAGAATCAAGCTCGAGACATAACTCCAGGTAAGCACTGCGACGACCGCCCCCACGGAGCCGTATATTTGGTCGTAATGGAAGTAACTCAGCGACCACGCGAATACGTACTTCGCCAACTCCCACAACAACCCACCCAACACCGCGCCCGGTAGCACGTCGCGCAAGCTGACTTCTGTTTTCGGCATGAACCGGTAGATTGCGACAAAGAGAGCAACGGTGACCAGAAAACTAACTGCTGCAAATATGCCCTGCCAAAACACGCTGCCCACTGAAATGAGGATCGGATAGCGCGCCATCTGTCGCGGCGATAGGCCGCTGGTCATTTCTCGCAAGCCTACAACAATGGAAGTGACCAGCACCGATGATGACAACAGCACTCCGACGATCCCGACCATTCCGATCGTAATCGCCCGGCCGTGCCAGAAAGTTCGCGAGGTAGTGCCCCAGATCTTGTTGAGCGCTCGCTCGATGACCGCAAACACCCATGAGCCGGCCCACAGCACCAGCACCACACAGGTGATGATGACTCCTGTACCCACTGACGAAAGCGAGCTAATCGTCTCGCGCAGGAATTTCCCGGAGCCCGGATAAACTTCAACCGCCCGTGTCAGTAACTCGGTAGCGGCCGCAATTTGGTTACCGATAGCCAGCATCAAAAGCAGGGCAGGGAACAGGGCCATCAAGCCGAAATAGCTCATCGCGGCCGACGATGTGAAAAGATCGTTCTCGTGAAACTGGTGCAACGAATGCGAGAGCATGGAGAGCCATGGCGAGCGGTTACGCACACCGAATGATTGGCGAGTGAACGATAGTAGGCTTCGCATTAAATCAACTGCTGCTTTAGGGGATACGTTGAAAGAGTGGCAAAATTTTCACTAAGAATCGAAAAGACCGAGTCGAGCTGGGGAGGAGGGCTTGATACCAAAGTGCTCGTAAGCGAGTCGGGTGGCCATTCGACCTCGCGGGGTGCGGTCGAGGAACCCGATCTGAATCAAATACGGTTCGATAATCTCTTCGATCGAATCTTTCTCTTCGTGGATAGCCGCTGAGATGGTCCCCAGGCCAACTGGCCCGCCGCTAAACTTTTCGATAATCGTCAACAAAAGTTTGCGGTCCATCTCATCCAGACCGAAGGTGTCCACTTCCATGCGATTCAACGCATCATTGGCCACATGCTGCGTGATCTTTCCGTCGTAATCGACTTCCGCATAGTCCCGTACGCGCCGCAGCAGACGATTTACGATTCGCGGTGTACCTCGCGACCGGCGCGCAATCTCCCGCGCTCCATCCGGATCAATTTCGACTCCGAGAATCTCAGCCGAACGGGCGCAGATGATCTCAAGATCTTCGTGCGGATAAAAATCCAGGTGAAAGACGATCCCAAAACGCCCGCGCAAAGGAGCAGTGATCAATCCCGCCCGAGTGGTGGCGCCCACCAGGGTGAACTTCGGCAGATCCAGTTTGATTGATCTTGCCGCTGCCCCCTGGCCAATCAGGAGGTCGAGGTTGTAGTCCTCCATCGCCGG
>JANNON010000296.1:0-9164 GCA_031399105.1 Blastocatellia bacterium
GAAGCTCAATCAGGACTCAATGGGTTCGGTGAACGACACTGCTCCCCTAAGTCAGAAGTTGGTCCAGGTGTTTCAACAACGAAAAGAGCAGCGAGCTTACAGACCCGGTATGGAAACACGCTCAGAACTTCCTGAAGACGAGCGCATCGAGAAGACGGTTTTCGTCAAAGCGCCGAGATCCTTGCCGTATGGCGAGGTGGTCAAGGTCATCGATGCACTTAAAGGGGCCGGAGCGACACCGGTTGGTTTGCAGGTAGATGATCTACCGCAGTAACTAATACGGAGCATTGGTCAACAGTCGTATCGCTGACTCCGCTGTCCCTTGCTCGATAATGGAGCCTTTCATAAATGAAACTTTCTCAAGCTAGAATCGCGGGTGCGGTTGCGGTTCTTGTTCTCTTCAGCTCGGGCTGCAGTGTCGTAAATCGAATTAGGGCCAAGAATGAGCTCAACGAAGCGGCGCGCGCTTACCGTGAGTCGCACTTTGAAGAGGCTGAACAGCGATCAAGGAAAGCCGTCGAGCTCGATCCCACGAATAAGACTGCGCCACTCTTCGTTGCCCGTACCATCCATGCGCAGTACAAAAATGGCGTCAATACTCCTGAGAATCTAGCGAAAGCTAACGAAGCGATTGAAGCCTACAAGAAGATCCTCGAGGTAGATCCGCGAAACGAAGAAGCCTACAAAGCAATCGCCTTCCTCTATGAACGTTTAAAAGCAGAGGAACCGCTCCGCCAATGGATTCTTGCGCGCGCAACCAGCAATGAGATAGAACCGGAGAAGCGCTCTGAAGCATATGTGGTATTGGCTAGCAAGAATTGGAGTTGCTCGTACCAAATCACCGATCTTCCGAGCAACAAGACCACGACGGTTGATGGCGGCAAGGCCACTGTCTCTTATCGGAAGCCGAAAGAACAAAGCGATTTTGACAAGGCTCAAATGTGCGTGAAGCGAGGTCTCGAGGAGATTGAAAATGCCATCAAGGCTGATCCGAATAGCGAGGCTGCCTGGTCCTATAAAACCAATCTTCTGCTAGAGGCGTCGAAGCTAGCCGAGATGGATGGCAAGATGGATCAAAAGACGGAATGGGACAAGCAGCGACAAGTTGCGCAGAGTCGCACTGAGGAGTTGAATAAGGCTAACCAGAAGAAGAAACAAGAGGAGGAGGCACGCAAACAAGCTTCACCCCCGACCAGTTAGCGTCTCCAAACAATTCCTAAAATCAGTAGGTGATGCTTGGCTTCACAGTCGAGCATCACCTATTTGGTTTTATTATCAGTTGGTACACAGCAAACCCCGCACGCATTGAATCTCCATGATTCGTATTGAAGAAATTGTCGAGAATGTGGCCCGCAATCATCCGCAGGCAGACCTGGATCTGCTGCGGCGGGCCTACCTCTTTTCAGCGCGCGAGCATAAGGGTCAGAAGCGAGCATCTGGAGAATCCTACCTCGTCCATCCGCTCGAAGTCGCCAACATCCTCGCCGATATGAAGCTTGACGAAGTTTCAGTAGCAACGGGATTGCTGCATGACGTCGTTGAAGACACGCTCGTCGATCTCGAAACAATCCGCACCTATTTCGGCGAAGAGATTGCTCATCTCGTAGACGGTCTCACGAAGATAGCGCAGATCAGCAACATATCTCGCGAAGAGCAACAGGCCGAGAACGTGCGGAAGATGTTGCTTGCAATGGTAGACGACGTTCGTGTGGTGTTAGTAAAACTTGCGGACCGTCTACACAATATGCGGACCCTTCAATATCTGGGTCTGGAGAAGCGTAAACGAATCGCCGAAGAGACGATGGAGATTTACGCACCAATCGCGCACCGCTTGGGAATGGGCAAACTCCGCGGCGAACTCGAGGACCTCGCCTTTCGCCACCTCCATCCTGAGGACTATCGTGAGTTGGCCGAACAACTCGAGAAGCGGCGCAGCGAAAACGAATCCTTCCTGAACGGCATGACGCACCGCATCGAGGAAAAAATGCGCGAAGCGGACGTGCCTTATGTGCGTATTGAAGGAAGAGTCAAACGACTCTATTCGATCTGGAAGAAGCTTCGGCGGCAGAAAATTAGTTTGGATCAGGTTTACGATTTGGTCGCTGCGCGCGTTATTACCCCGAATGAAGTACGCCACTGCTATGCGGCGTTGGGAGTCATTCATCACGCCTGGAAGCCTGTGCCTGGCCGGATCAAGGATTGGATCGCCACGCCCCGAGACAATCTGTATCAGTCGCTTCACACCTCAGTAATCGGGCCCAGCGGTCAATCATTCGAGGTCCAGATCCGCACGGAAGAGATGCACCACATCGCCGAAGAGGGTGTAGCGGCGCACTGGAAATATAAGGAAGGGAAGCGAGGCGCACGTGAAGATGACAGTGCGTTGCAAGCCTTGCGATCGCTTGTCGAGTGGACGCAGGAGGTCAAGGATTCACGTGACTTTCTTGATTCGCTGAAGCTCGACCTCTATCCCAAGGATGTTTACGCCTTTACCCCAATGGGCAAGGTGATCCAGCTGCCGCGCGGCGCCTCCCCGATTGATTTTGCTTACATGATTCACTCCGAAGTAGGGAACACGTGCAATGGCGCGCGTATTAACAGTCGCATGGTTCCTCTGCGAACGCAGATTCAGAATGGTGATGTGGTCGAGATCCTCACTTCGTCTAATTCTCATCCCTCCAGGGACTGGCTCAATTTCATCGTTACTTCGCGCGCAAGGAACCGGGTACGTCACTGGGTCGCCGAGCAGCAGCGCGCCGAGTCGATTGAGATCGGCCGGAAACTGTTCGAGAAAGAGGCGGGGCGTTTTCAGTTGTCACCCAAAAAGCTGTTCGCCGATAGCGATGGTGAGATGAAACGAGTTGCCGGCGAATACGGCTACGGGCGAGTCGAGGATTTGTTGGCGGCAATTGGTTACGGCAAACTGATCCCCAGAAATATTATTGCGAAATACCTGGGACCGGAGCAGTTCGAGCACCTCGACAAACAGAAGGATTCCCGCTTACGCAGCGGCGTGCGCGCGGTGAAACGGTTGATCAGGCTCGGTGAGGATTCGATCGTCGTCCGCGGGGTCGATGATTTGATGGTCCAGCGAGCACGCTGCTGCAATCCTCTTCACGGGGAAGAGATTGTCGGCTATGTGACTCGCGGTAAAGGTGTAGCGGTCCACACGAAGCGCTGTAAAAACGTCAACCAGCTTATGGTTAACCGTGAGCGGATCGTAGAGGTGGAATGGGCGGGTCGTCCGGACAAGACCGCATATGCTGTAAAGCTGTTGGCTATCACTGAGAACCGAACCGGAATGATTGCCGGCATTACTGGTGCGATTTCCGACATGAAGACCGGAATTCGCGACGCTCGTGCTTCAGTGGCCTCGGATGAACGGGGGCATATCGAAGTTACTGTCGAGGTATTTGACGTAAAGCACCTCGAGAAAGTGATCAACTCGATCAAGGGTGTACCCGGAGTATTGGATGTGGAGCGCATGCAGGGAATGGCTTAGCACCAGAAAATTGGAAAAGCACTAGCATTTCCGCAGTGTGTTGAGTGCTCCAACTTTGCTCTTATTAATCCTTCCTGTTAAAATCACGCCTTTGTTTCGCCTGCCAAAAAATGGGAGATTCTAAACTGTGAGGCAGAGAGTTCAGACGGAGGCAGCGCCTCAGGCTATTGGGCCGTATTCCCAAGCGATAAAAGCTGATGGTTTTGTCTTTGCTTCGGGGCAGATTCCGATCGACCCGCAGACGGGGCAGTTCGTTTCAGGCGGAGTCGCGGAGCAAACTGAGCAGGTACTTAAGAACCTCTCAGCAGTGCTGGAAGCGGCCGGAAGCGGTTTGAGTCAGGTAGTGAAGACTACGGTGTTTCTTGCGAGTATGCAGGAGTTTGGTGCGATGAATGAGGTCTATGCCCGTTTCTTTACGGATCAACCACCCGCTCGGTCGACGGTTGAGGCGGCGGGTCTTCCGAAACAGGCATTGGTGGAAATTGACGCGATTGCCCTGGCGGGTAAATAGAAAACGGCGGGACATTTGTGGCCTCGCCGTATTTCAGAACAAAGATCGCGGAATTAATTAAGCGGCTTTAGCAACCTTGCCGCCCTTGATACAACTCGTACAGACCTTCATTCGCTTTGCGCCACCCTGAGGTTGTTGAACGCGAATTGATTGTAAGTTTGGATTGAAACGCCGGGGCGTCCGATTGTTAGCGTGAGACACATTATTGCCGAACTGAGGGCCTTTGCCACAGACTTCGCATCGTTTAGCCATTTTATGAAACCTCCGAAGGTCAGAAATTAATCAACTAATCACTGCTGACGTCTGATAGTCGAGCAAAAGGCAAGTTGAGAAACCAAAATTTATAGCAAACGGGTTTCATCATCGTCAAGCGGCCAGCGAGTGCGGTGACTGAACTCTCTAAAGGAGCAAGAAAGAAAAGTGTACAAAACCGTAAAATTAGTAACCCCCATCGCGCTGCTGGCGATCGTAGCGTTTACCTCCAATGCATGCAGCTCGGGTGGAGCGTCCAACACCAAGGACAATACGGTTGCAGCTACTGTTAATGGTAAAAGCATCATGATGGCGCGTGTTGAGCAGGCTCTCACGCAACAGTCGGGCGGGCAGCAATCCAAATTATCGCCGCTGGAGCTTGCGCAGGCGAGGTTGCAGGCTCTCGGCTCTTTGATTCAGCGAGAAGTTTTGTTTCAGCGCGCCGAGCGCGAAAAATTGTTGCCCACCGACGATCAAATCACGGGTCTTATCGCTCAGCAAAAACAACAGAGTGGCATGACTGATGACGATTTCCAGAAGAATTTGACAGCTCAGAATCTATCGATGGAAGCCCTCCGTGAAGAGGCGCGCAAGGACATCGCCATCAAAAATCTGCAGGACAAATACAGCGGCAAGATTACCGTCAACGATAAAGAGGTCGAAGATTTTTATAACGCGAACCGCGAACGTTTTGTAAGCTCCAGGGGAGTTGCGTTGGCCATGATTATGGTTGATCCGGCCGACAATGGCCCTCAGGGAATACAGAACGATGCCAAGGGTGAAGCGGAAGCAAAGCTAAAGATCGATAACATCAATCAACAACTGAAGGGTGGAGCTGATTTCGCCACCGTGGCCCGTGCGAAGAGCGAAGATCCCAATTCCCTGCCGCGTGGCGGAGATCTCGGTTTTGCGACAGAAGACGATCTCAAACAGAACGGATTTCCGGCTGACTTGTCGACTCGTTTCTTTGCAATGCAGGCGGGAGACATTACTGAGCCCGTGCAATTCAACGGCAACAAGTGGTACATCTTCAAACTAGCGGATAAACGAACCCAGACAGAGAATCTCACGTTGGAGAGTCAAGGAGTAAGACAGCAGATTACTCAGGCCTTGATTAAACAGCGCAAAGATATTCTTGATGCGGCATTGCTAGAGACTGCGATGAACGAGGCTCGTATTGTGAATAACCTCGCCGCCAATATGATCGCAAACCCGAGTAACCTCGGTTTGCGTCCGGCATCTTCTGGCGCGGTGAATCCGTCACCGGCAGCGTCAGCTACCGCGACTCCGCAACAAGTTGCCAGTCCAGCGGCAAGTCCAGCGGCAAGTACGGCGCCCGCAACAAGCCCGGCTGCAACATCGTCTCCTAAATAGGCGTCGGCGCCGAGTCGGAGTCTGCCCGTGAAGCGGGCGCGGGAGTTATTTCGAGCCCGCGCCCGCTTCGCACGTGCAGCATTCGTTGGTCAGTTCTTCTTCAAATGCTTTTTCGTCTTTCCGAAGTTCAAAAGTCTTACGGCACGCAGGATGTCCTGCGCGGTGCTTCGCTGCAGGTTAATCCGGGCGAGCACGTCGGGTTGGTGGGCCGCAATGGCGCCGGTAAAACAACCGTCTTTCGTCTGGTCAGCGGCGAAGAGACGACTGACAGCGGCGATGTTGTTCGTGCACGGGGAGTAAAAATTGGTCTGCTGGCCCAACACGTTCACTTTGAACCAGGCTCGACCGTGCATGAGTCGGCTCTGGCGGCCTTCGGACACTTGCAGCAGATCGAACACGAGATGCACGAGCTTGAACATCGCATGGCGGATGCCAGCGAAGATCTGGAGAAAGTGCTCGAGCGCTACAGCGATTTGCAGCATCAGTTCGAGCGTGAGGGCGGCTTTGAGTATGGCGCCAAGGCTGAGGCCATTCTGCTGGGACTCGGGTTCAGTCGCGACACGTGGTTCCTCGAAACTGAAAAGCTTTCCGGCGGTCAGCAAAACCGGCTTGGTCTAGTTCGTCTGTTGCTGGCCGAGCCCGACGTGCTGTTGTTGGATGAACCAACGAATCATCTCGATGTAGCTGGCGTCGAATGGCTTGAAGAGTTCCTGCAAAGTTATGACCCTGCATGCGTTGTGATCAGCCACGATCGCTATTTTCTCGATCGTACTTCGCGCCGAATCATCGAGCTTGAGAACGGCCGCGCTTCCAGTTACACGGGTAATTATTCCGACTATCTTGTCGAGCGTGAAGTTCGCCGCGAAGCCCAGCAGCGCGCGTATGACAACCAACAGCAACTGATTGCCAAAACCGAAGAGTTCATCCGTCGTAACCTTGCGGGCCAAAAAACGAAGCAGGCAAAGTCTCGACGAACAATGTTGGAGAAGCTTGATCGTGTAGAGGCGGTCCGAGCGGATCAGTCATCCGGGAACTTTCGTTTGCAGTCGATCGAACGCACAGGCAACCACGTACTGATGGTGGAAGAAGCGACGGTGGGATACCCGGACAAAGTGCTCGCGACTGACATTACCTTCACCCTGCGACGCGCAGAGTGTCTCGGTATCATTGGTCCAAACGGTTCAGGCAAAACAACCTTTCTCAAAACCATTCTCAACAAGACGCCGGCCCTGGCGGGCGATGTCCGCTGGGGAACGAAAGTTCAGATTGGTTACTACGCGCAACAGCTAGATGACCTGGATGACCGCAACGAGATAATCATGGAACTGCGCCGCGTTGCGCCTTCGAGTGCGACTGCCGGCGAACTGCGATCCTTTCTTGCCAAGTTCTTATTTACCGGCGATGACGTTTACAAGCATGTGCGAGACCTGTCTGGAGGAGAGAAGGGAAGACTCGCGTTAGCAAAACTGATCTACTCGAGAGTTAACGTCCTGGTGCTCGATGAGCCCACAAACCATCTCGACATTCCTTCGCGCGAGGCACTCGAAGAAGCTCTTGCTGCATACGAGGGGACTATTATCACCATCAGCCACGATCGGTATTTTCTTGATCGCGTGGCCACTCAGATTCTCGCCTTAGATGGGGTAGGAAAAGCCGACCACTATGATGGCGATTACACCGCATATCACGATTGGAAGGCGAACAGACTGAATTCCGTGGAATCGACGTTTGCGAACAAGCCGAAGATGGACCACGATCCAGTCTTCGTCGCAGAGGCCGCCCGGGATGAAACGAAGATTACTTCCGCCGAGAAAACAAAACCCACGCAGAAGACTTCTGTTACGCCACACCGCCGAGGAGTAAAGGTAGTTAAGAAATTCCGGCCCACTGTGCGGCCTGCCGAAATGGTCGAGTCCGAGATCGCGCAGGCAGAAAAACGACTTGGTGAGTTGTCAGAACAGATGGGAGCTCCAGAAATTGCGCGAGATGCGTCACGTTTGATGGAGCTCAACGATGACTATCAAACTACTGAGAGGCAGTTGGCTCTGTTGTATGAAGAGTGGGAGCGAATAGGAACTGAGACCACCAACGCATAATTTCTGCGCACGCACCTCACAGCTCAAGTCTCACAAGATACTAAGAACCGTGCAGTACCTCATTAGCTAGCTGAGGAAACCCTTCCTAATCGGAAAACGTGTGAACCCTCACGCTTCACGATCTGATTAAGCCTTGTGCGCAAATTCAACATCTTCTGAAACTCGACAAGGGAGGGCGTTTACTGACGAACTTAAACTTCTGTCCCTGCAGCGGGGTTGAGCGATCAGTGAAGACAGCGGAGGCAACAGTGTCCGGTGCACTCTGCACGTCAGTTGCAACGGATGGTTCTGTCTCACTCTGCCCTTCTGTGGATTTAACCACTCTAGTTTGCGTGGCCTGTGCCAAGGCATACGGCGCTGACAGGGTTAGCGTGGTGACCAGCAAGGTAACAAGCGCGACGGCGGTGATGATGTTTCTTGTATTCATGGTCGTCTGTTCTTCCTTCTGGTCTCTACGGGCGCCAGTTCTGATCTTGTACGAGTGCGCCAAAGGCCGCACCGGTCCGCAGGTTTTGCTTTTTGTCATGGACGGTTTGCCTGAATGGATTGTTGAAGATCAACGAGCGGCTGCTGGCTAATCCCGATTAGGCCCTGACGCGGATTGGTGAGATCGAAGATCAGAACGATCACCACGGTAATCAGCAGCGGCAGCAACACGTTGCCCAACGAAGTGCGCACGCCTTCCGCGCCCGCCATAGCCGTTGGTGAAACAGCCGAAGGCGGCCACGAAAAGCAGCAACAGCCAAACCCCACCGGGGATGCGGGCTCGCATTGCGGCAATCCGTTCCGCTTGCGTGTTGATGACCTCGTTGAGTGAGTCGATGAACGTTGCGGTAATGTTGTTGGGCGCTTCCGCTGCTGCGGTGGTGCTTCCACAGTTCGGCTTCGATCTCAGCGGTCAGGCGCAAACCCTCGGGCGCGCAGGGCCTGATCATCCACCAACGGCTCGTACTTCACCCATACACCCACGTAGCGGCGCAACAGATATTTGACCGGGACTTGGTGCGCGTCGGGCAGAAGCAAGGCGCGCAGGTAGGTAGTGCCGACCGCGTTGGCCTCCTGGACCACGAGGCCGCGCCGCTCTTCGTAGCGATCCAGGGCCATCCCGAAGGTAAAGCCCAGCAATAGGCCGAGCATACCGAGCACGGCGCCCTGGATGCCGCCGATCTGGATTTTACGCGCTTTGTCTCTCTCGTCGTCCAGTCGGACACCCAAGCGAAAGCCTGCCTCCGCGAGCGCGAGCAGCAGGACCGCGGTGACAACTAACACCGTCAATTGGTCCGTGAAGATTCGTGATAGATGGTCGTCGAGCATATTGAGAGTTTCCGTCTTGGCCCACGCGGTTAAGAAGGGAGCGGCGCGGTCTCCTGGTTAGCATTTCATTCCACGCGGCATCATTTGATTCCATCCATGGTGCGTCCCAGCAACT
>JANNON010000318.1:0-5110 GCA_031399105.1 Blastocatellia bacterium
CTTCAAACTGGGGTGGGCGTCAGCGCCATGACCTATTTATCGCTAGAATTCAGCCGCCAGGGGCTAATGCCAAGCCCACACCCGCCGCCGTTCGACCCCGCCGCGTAGTCCCATAGCCCTTAGGCCTTAACAACGTTGACACGCATCACAAAACAGTGTTTAATCCCATTGCTGTCCCCGACGACAGCGTTTCGATCTTTCCAAGCGATTGCACACGATAAAGGCAAACCTACCGTGAGGTAGGGACGCAAAGCCAAGAGTCTCTCGGAGCTGGGTTCCGTGAGATTGTCTGGCTGCCGAAGGCGATCGGAGACCGCGAATTGTTACGCAACGTCTGAATCACACCCTCAACTCACAGGGCTGACTTTGGCGTAACTCACCGGAGCTTCTTTCTTTCGGCCAAGCTCCCTGAATATTCGCACTCCCTTCTTCCTTTTTATCAACTCAATTCCTAACAGCAGACTTTTGGCGGGATCGATCTCTTCTCGCTGACAGTCGTGCGATCCATTCGCCTTTATCCGCAATTAGTTCCTGTTTCTTGACCGAGAAATGGCACCCCCGTAGCGATGCGGGTCCGCAAAGTCTGGAGTCTCCGCTTGCCGGAGATCGTCCGATTACCGAAGTGAGGAATAATGACCCTTAGGCGAATTAACGCTCTTAATTTATCGAAAATATTACTGCCCCTATTTTCTGTGTTCTTGATCGCCGGTACTCAGGCCCGAGCGGCCACGATAGTTGTACCTAATGGCGGAGATCTACAAGCCGCTCTGAATGCTGCTCAATGTGGCGATACGGTCGTACTCGAAGCTGGCGCTGTGTTTACCGTCGCTGGTCTTGAACAGCCGTTCCAACTAAAGCCCAAGGGCGCGTGCACCGGCACTGACGCTGACTGGATCACTGTCCAGGGATCGAATGTTGGAAGTTTGCCAGCTACCTTACGGCCTCTTACAGCTCAACAAGTTCAAGCACTGAACCTGCCTAAATTGGTCACGAACCAATCGACTCCTGCTTTGGAGGCGGTGGCGAGTGCGCATCATTACCGAATCATTGGTATTGAAATCAAGAACAACAGCCTCGGCATTGGGATGATCAATAACGGGCTGGTATTCGCCGGCATCGTTCATGGCAGTAGCCCGCCGCTAACATTTGCAACTGTTCCCTGGAAGATCGAGTTTGATCGCGTTTGGGTTCACAGTGAAGAAGATGGCACGGACTCTGAATTCGCAACGTGCTTGCGTGGCTTCCTGCTTGGCGCGAAGGACATAACAATAAAGAACTCGCGCGTGGCTGGATTCCGTGCGTTTGCACCCGGAACCCAGAACCCACAGTCGTCGCAAGCCATCCTGATTGAGAAAGGCCCTGGCCCATACACGATCCACAACAACCTCCTTGAAGCCTGGTTCACCAATATCTTCACGGGTGGAGGACCCCAGTGGATTACTAACCAGGCGACCGTAGCTCCAGGTGCGACCATCTCCCAGGCCACGTTATCGAACGTGAACAATCTCGCCGTGGGCGACCTGATTGCTTTTCGGGTAACGGGCAGTACGAGTCCATATCAAGTTGCGAAAGTTACGAGCATTAACGGCAACACTGTGCACTATGTGCCCCAGGGTGGTCTTGGCGGAATTAACTTCGGCAATCCGTTACTGGTTGCGCCGAGTACTCCCGGCGATGCGGTGTGGAATGGCGATACGCCTAAGAACCTTCGCATCACCAACAATACTTTTTGGAAAAACTCAGTGGTAGCAAGTGCAGCGGCTGTCTTTGGCTTTTATGGCAAGGGACACATTGAGTTTAAGACGGCGGTCGACACTCTGGTGGAAGGAAATGACTTTTCTGGTTTCGGCGCAGGATTCACGATCACAAGTCGCAATCAGCCGAACGAGACAACTGCGGGAAATAACCCGTGGGCGACGGTTATCAACCTCACCTTCAGAAGCAATCGGTGGCGCTCGTCATCTGCCGCAGGATCCGGCACCGTCATCGGCATTCAGCTTTCAGACAACATGGCCACGTGTGTGCCAGGCCGCAACGTAGTCTTCGAAAACAACCTTTTTGAGAACCTTGGTTCGTCCGTCCTCGCCATTGGTGGCTCAGCCGATGTTGTTTATCGCCACAACACAATGCTTGGTGGAGCCGTGCCCGGGGATACTTCGATGATCTACGGCCACACCGAGGCGAACTCTGGTTTTAGACTTGAAGACAATATTTTTCAGAACAATGAATACGGCCTGAACTGTTCGCTAGGTTCCACCGCTGGTTGTTATCCGGGATTTCAGATGAGCGGTAACGTAATTCTCGATAACCGCACGCCGGCCCAAAAACTTAATCAGGGACCACTCGCGAACATCTTTCCCTTTGGCAATTTTTATGCTGACACGATGGCTCAGATTCAGTTCGTAGACATCGCGAGCGGTAATTGGGGGCTGCAAGCATCCAGTCCTTACAAGGGAAGAGCAAGCAACGGGACGGATCCGGGCGTCGATATGAACGCACTGAATTCGGCCATGGCTGGAGTCGCTCCCCCGGCACCCACCCCGACTCCTTCTCCGACAGTGACGCCCAGCCCGACTCCAAGTCCGAGCCCGACACCCACTCCGAGCGTTACACCGACGCCGACTCCAACGCCATCGCCCAGTCCGCCGCCTACCGGATCGTTAGCGTGGGTTGACGACTCGTTGCCCGCAGGGGCTGTTGGGTACAGTGACATCGAGAGTTCGTGGACGTGGGTCAACTCAAGTCCGGTTCCGTATTCGGGAAATCTCGCACACACTTCCGCGCTCTCTAGTGGTCAGCATCAGCACTATTTCGACGGCGCAACCAGTCAACTCAGTGTTGCAACCGGCGAAGTACTGATCGCGTACGTTTATCTTGATCCCACGGCAATGCCGCAGGAGTTGATGTTGCAGTGGAAGTCCGGTGACTGGAACCATCGGGCGTACTGGGGCGCCAATTTAATCAATCTGGGAACTAATGGGACCAGCAGTCGTCGTTACATGGGACCTTTGCCCACAGCCGGTCAGTGGGTGCGTTTGGAAGTCCCGGCCAGCCTGGTGGGCCTGGAAGGTACCAATCTAAGCGGGATGGCCTTTACCATGCACGGTGGTCGCGCCACTTGGGACCGCGCCGGAAAGGCGGCTGTATCATCGCCCGATCCAACGCCGACACCTACACCTACGCCAACACCCACGCCAACTCCAAATCCAACGCCTAGTCCCAGTCCGAATCCTTCAAACAACCCGCCGAATGTTTCTATAAGCTCGCCGGGCAATAATACCGACTTCAACATGCCGGTGAACGTCAGCTTCTCTGCAAACGCCACCGATTCGGACGGTTCGATTTCCAGAGTTGAGTATTACCGCAACGGAATACTCATCGGCGGATCGAATACCAGTCCCTACAATGTCGTATGGAGTAACGCACAAAACGGCAACTACACGATCACTGCCATCGCTATGGATAATGGTGGCACGACCAGAACGTCGGCGCCAATTTCAATCAGAGTGAGAAAAGCTTCCGGCAGTGTTCGCCGGGTTAAAGGGCACGTCGATAGTCTCATCTCGTCGGTTATCGGTAACAATTACTACCCTGGCGCCAGCGATTCGAGTGAAGTACACAGCACGGCACAACTGGCCGCGGATCTGAACGCACTCACCGCTGACATCGAACTGGCCTACGGCGATTTCCTGGTCGAGAGAAGCATGTTTGGTCAAACAGCTGACCGAATTGAATCTCAACTTCTTTCATCGATCTACTTTTCCCGAAGCGATGCGGCACTGGCGGCTAAACTTGGTGCAACACCCAGTGTTACGAACCATCTCATTCGAATCTCTAATCATCTCGCCGTCTCGGAGGACTTGATGGACTTTGGGTTTATCCGGCCTCCGACGGCAGCGGCTGCGGCAGCTGCGAATGCGCAAACGAACGTCAGCATTGGCGCGCCGAGTACAGGCTACGAATTGACGGCGTTGAGCGGCATCGCACCGTTGAGCCTTGGTTCAGTGTTCGGCAATGCGGGTCAGCCGCAGCTGAGCACGCAAACGATCTTTGCGAGTATGGCTGCCAATGGTCCGCCTTATGAGTTAGCCGGAGTAAGTGTGACAGTTGGTGGCAAGAGCGTGCCACTGGTCTACGTCTCGCCGCAGCGGGTCACCTTCTATGTTTCGGCAGAGGTAAGTACGGGGCCGGCCGAGGTGCTGGTAACGACCCAGGATGGTTATGTTTCGCGAAGCATTGCAACGATCGGGAGTAACGCGTTTCGGATCATGACCGCAGCGGCGGATGGGACGGGACCGGCCGTAGCGATGAATGCGGGCAACGGCAGTGGAAACAGCATCTTCGACGTTGTGACGCCAGAGAACTTTGGAGCAGACAAGCGCACACGGCTACGGATCTTCGGGACGGGGATCAGCGGCAGCGCGATAAACAGCAATGGCAATAACGATGTACTGGTCGACGGCGTAGCGCGAGTGAATCTGGCCGAGTCAGTGACGGTGCAAGCGCGGTTGGCGGATGGTCGTGTATTCAGCCTGCCGGTGGAGTTTGCCGGAACTGCAGGGACGCTGCCGGGATTGGATCAGATTGAAATAGTACTGACTCCACAACTGGTCGGCGCGGGCTCGGTCGAGCTTTCTCTCTTTATCAACGGTCAGGTTAGTAACGCGCCAACGATCGTTGTCAGATAGCGCAGTGCCAATTGGGTTACAAGAGAGGCGACTCTTCGGAGTCGCCTCTCTGTGTATATACCGTTGTCCCCGTATTGTGATTTCATTGTGAAACAATCTTTCGTCACAGAATCGTCCCGCCTCCGACAATAAGTGATTGACAGCATTCTTTCGCTCACCTAGATTGACTTAGCTTTCAAATCTATCCACCTCACCGAAGTCTAACGCACAAGTTGAACCTTACTGCCCCCGGCTGATGGACGTGTGCGTGCAATGTTCACGAAGGACCTTGAAGCGCTGATTCTCGGCGTTAGATCTTCTTGAAACGAGGGCAAGGATATTGGCAGTTCGCTTTAGTTCCCCTGATAGCGTAGTCGCTGGTTCATCATTTTCCCGAATAATCATCTCAATCGCTTTTCTTCTCTTGCTGGCGGGCAGTAGTG
>JANNON010000348.1:0-16788 GCA_031399105.1 Blastocatellia bacterium
GGGGTTCTTTGGCCGGTTTTTTGTTTGTTTTGTGTTTTTGTTCTTCTCCCTTTTTTGTTTGTTTTTGGGGTGTGTATTGGGGGGGTGTGGGGGCCGCAAACCCCCCCGCCGCACCTCCGACGTAGTCATCTCAACACTATGTGCCTGATCCATCGCATCGGCGGAGCGTTTCGTCACCAACCCGAAGAGTTGCGTGATCGAATTAGTCCGAAAGCGTCCGATCTGATCAAGCGCGCCTTCGAAGATATCGATCCCGCTAAACTCGTCGATCATCACACGCATCTCGCCGGCATCGGCAGTGGTGGCACGAATGCTTTCGTGAATCCAAAGATGCGCTCCTGGTCGCATCCATTTCATCACCTCAAGTTCAAAGTCTACCTGAGCGCAGCCGGTGTCGCAGACGAAGACCATGCCGACTCGGAATTTGTTGAACGTCTGGTGAGCCTTGTCGAACACAACGAGTTTCATGGAAAGCATCGTCTGCTGGCATTTGACAGAAACTACTCGCCGGACGGAAGCCTGAACCTTGAGAAGACAGAATTCTATGTGCCCAACGAATACGTCTTTGAACTCGCCGCGAAATTTCCTGATTTCTTTGTGCCGACTATTTCCGTGAATCCATATCGCGACGATGCGCTTGTCGAGCTCGAAAAGTGTGCGGCGCTTGGTGCGCGAGTTGTTAAGTGGTTGCCGAATGCTATGAGCATCGATCCGGCGGACAAGCGTTGCGATCCGTTCTATCAGAAGATGAAAGAACTCGATCTAATCTTGCTGAGTCACGGTGGCGAAGAGAAGGCAGTCGAAGTGGCGGAGGATCAGAAGTTTGGCAATCCCTTGCGACTGCGTCGCGCATTGGGGGCGGGCGTGAAAGTAATCGTCGCTCATTGTGCGAGCCTGGGCGAAAGCGAAGATTACGAAAGCCGCGATAAGCCGCTGGTGTCAAACTTTGATCTGTTTATGCGCCTGATGAATGAGAAGCGTTACGAAGGGTTGGTGTTTGGCGAGATCTCGGCGATGACTCAATACAACCGCATCGGCAAACCACTGACGACCATTCTTCTGGGGAACGGTCTGAGCGAACGACTGGTGAATGGCAGCGATTATCCGTTGCCGGCGGTGAACCTCTTGATCCGCACGCGGGATCTTGTGAAGCAAGGTTACCTCACGGCCGATGAGCGTGAATTGATAAACGAAATCTACGATTACAATCCGCTGCTCTTTGATTTTGTGCTGAAGCGCACGATCAAGCTCCCGAGAAAAGGCACGCGCCTGCCTGCATCTGTTTTCATGACCAATCCCGCGCTTGGAATTTGATTCGGTTAGCGCTGCGGTTGGGGCGGTGCAGTATTTTGGTGGGTTGGGTCGAGGTTCATTACTAGGCAATTTGCAGGGAAGGTGGCAATCAGGTTGGTTAATTTGCAGGTCGGGAAGGTGGGCAAGCTGAGCGATTTCTCTCAAGCTCAGAATCTACCTCGCACCTGATCAAGTCTCAAACACAGCGCCGCCCCCGCTCATCTGCCTCAAATGGAGATTCTGCAACAGCGGAGGCGCGCTGAGGTTGATTGCGTGCAGTTTGAAGATCGCCTCCGACGTTGAATCAATCCGCTCATCAATTAAGAGTTGCCGATTTGTGGAGCGGTTGGCGTGCGTCAACAGTGCAGCGTATCATTGCAATCGATGACAAGCCTTCTCAAAGACTCTTACGGCCGGGCGATTCGCGATTTGCGCGTCTCCCTCACGGACCGCTGTAATTTCCGCTGCTTCTACTGCCTGCCTCACGGCGAGCCGCCGATCGCGCCGAAGGAACAGATGCTCTCCTTCGAAGAGATCGAATACGTCTGCGAGATCTTCGTCAGCCTTGGAATTGAGAAGATTCGGCTAACCGGCGGCGAGCCAATGATGCGTCGCGGTATCGAAACTCTCATTCAAAAATTGTCAGCTCTCAAACCTGAGCTGCAGGATCTGGCGCTAACTACGAACGGATATTTCCTTCCCGATCGAGCTCAGCAATTGAAAGACGCCGGTCTTGATCGCATCACTATCAGTCTCGACAGTTTGAAACGCGATGTGTTTAAAGAGATGACGGGCGTTGATGTGCTTGATCGAGTATTGGAAGGAATCGAGGCGGCGAAGAATTCCGGCCTCGAACCTATCAAGATCAACGCCGTGATCGTCCGCGGTCACAACGAAGACGAAGTCGCGGATTTTGCGGCGTTCGCCCGCACACATGACGTGAAGATGCGGTTCATCGAGTTCATGCCGCTTGATTCAGGTCACGACTGGCAACCCGAGCAGGTTGTCTCAGGACGTGAAATTCGTGACCGCATTAGTGAACGCTTTCCGCTCATCCCGATCGATGTGCAGCGTGGTTCTGAGACTTCCTCACGTTATCGCTTCGCTGACGGCGCGCCCGGCGAGATTGGAATAATCGCTCCGGTGACGGAAGCGTTTTGCGGCGCCTGCTCGCGCATTCGACTCACTGCTGACGGTCAGATTCGCACCTGCCTGTTTTCGACAGTCGAACACTCGTTGCGCGATGTGATTCGCAGCGGGGCGTCCCGAGCCGAAGTGATTGAGTTCATCGAAGGCGTCGTGTTGAAGAAAGAGCCACGCCACTACATCAACGATCCCGAGTTCGTCACACCGTCACGCTCCATGAGTTTCATCGGAGGCTGAGCACTCTTCAGCATTCTCAACTTCGGAAGTCCGTACGTGGAAGGGGCTTTGCACAAGGAGTGCCGGCAGGGGCGAAGAGAAGCAATCAGAACCGGCGGAGCGCAGCGACCGGGCCGATGCGGAAGAAGCACGCAATTGCCCTGAGAGCTCTTACAAAACCAGTTGAAGTTTTCACGTCGGCCCGGTCGCTACGCTCCGCGGTTCTGATTGCTTGCGCCTTCGCCGTACGCTCCAGGAATTTCTAGCCATCTGCCTCGCCTTTGCCATCTGGCCCAATGCCCAAACAGCTTCAAACCATCGGCGTCAGGTAGATTTGTTCTTGACCTGATTCCCGGTCAAAGCAAGAATGCTCGCGTCCTACGCTTATTGCTTTCTCATACTTCCAAAGCACAGTCGGAGACCTCAAATGATTACTCCCCCAGTACTCAGAACAGTTATCGCGCTGTTTCTCCTCGCAACTTTTTCGGGCGTAAGTTGGGCTCAGGATTGTGCGCCACCGCCTATCTCTGCAAATTCGAAGAACTACAATATTTTCTCGCCGGAGCAGGAAATGGTTGTGGGGGAACTGACCTATCAAAGAGCGGCGAGCGAGTGGCGGTTTCTGAGAAACGAGGAACTTTCGGCCTATCTCGACCGCATCGGCGAGCGACTGATCAAGCACTTGCCGCCCACCGGTCTGAAGTATCGGTTCTTTATCGTGGATCTTCCCGAGGTAAACGCCTTCAACATACCGGGCGGCTATGTTTTCGTCTCGCGCAAACTCATCTCTTTTAGCAACAACGAGGACGAGTTGGCCGGCGTGATCGCGCACGAGCTGGGCCACGCGGTAGTGCGGCACGGAGCAAACGACCTGTCCGAAATCTTCAAGAAGGTCTTGAACGTAACGCAGGTTGGAGACGCGAAGGACGTTACCGAAAAATACAACCTACTGATCGAACGACAACGAACCAGGAGTTCTTCCCGCCGCGAAGGACACGAAAACGCCCAACAACTCGAAGCAGATCGAATTGGTCTCTTTGCGATGGTAGCGGCTGGCTATGATGGCAACGCTTTCACTTCGCTTTTTGGACGATTGACTGAGAGCACTGGCAAAGGTAGTGGTTGGTTCAGCAGCATTTTTGGCAAGACTAGTCCGAGTGAGAAACGGATGCGGGAAATGGTTAAGGTCGCGGAACAGATGCCTGCTCCTTGTAAGGAAAATCGCGGGGCCGCGGCCACTCAAGATTTTCTTAACTGGCAGGCTAATGTCGTGTCGGCTCGAGATCTCAATCGCAAGGAAGAATTGCGCTCGTTACTCTGGAAGAAAGATCTTTCGCCCCGACTGCGCAGCGACATCTCCCATTTTGATTTTACTCAGGACGGCAAATACTTTCTGGTCCAGGACGACTTCAGTGTTCACGTGGTCCAACGAGATCCTCTCAAAATCCTGTTTCACATTCCGGCGGCCAAGGCCCGCGAGGCATTCTTCACTCCGGACAACCAACATATCGTCTTTGGCACCGAGAATCTGCGAATGGAGAAGTGGAGCATCGCGGAACAAAAGCCCGTTTCCATTCGCGAGTTGGTAGTACGGCGCGACTGTTGGGAGTCAGAATATTCTCCGGATGGAAACTATTTGGCTTGTGTCACTTACGACCTCAGCTTGAATGTCCTGGAAACCCAAACGGGGAAGAAAGTCTTCGAGAGGAAAAACTTTTACGAATTGAGTTTTTTCGAAGTCATCAGTTGGCTTGGCGCCTCGGTCCGCGGCGACGCTCAAAGGCAGAAGTTCTTCAACCTCGAGTTTTCCCCAGATTCAAGAACGTTGGTGGTGACGAGAGCGATCAGTTTCCGTTTTCAGCTCTTTATTAATGGGCTCTCGACCGAGCGATCTCAAGACGCGGTGCTCGCGCTCGATCTCCAAACGCTCAAGCCGATCGGGGTTTCCGGGGAACTTAAGAAGTTGACGCGAACCCCCTTCCTGTTCCTCGATTCGAATCGCGTGCTGGCCATGTCTGATCAGAAAGTAGCCGATGGCGGCATATTTTCATTCCCAGAGGGAAAACGATTGGCGAAGTTTCCTCTGCAGGGTATGGAACTCAGGCGTACATCTAATCCCGATTATGTGATCGTAAAGCCGTTGGCGAGTAGCCGCATGGGATTCGTCGACGTTAAGCGTGGAGCGCTTGCGGCTGGCATGGACAAGGTGGACGCGACGATTTGGAATGATGTGATGATCCACGAGAGTGTTTCCGGAACAGTTCTTATTTCGCGGTTCGCTTATGACGAGAATGTGAAGACCTTCAAACTGGTCTCAAGGGAAACACTGGAGATACCAGTCGGAACGATTGGCGACTTACTTGCTGCTGAGGTGTCCGGCAACTTTGAGTGGGTCGCAATCTCTTCCAAATCTCGTGGAGCACTTTGGAACCTGAAAACCGGCGAGCGAAAGATGCACGTGCGAGGTTTCCGCGGGTTAGTGTTGGCGGATAATGGCAGCGCTGTGGCCCAGTTTCCAAAACTCTTCCCCGAAACTCATAACCTGGCAGTTCTCAATCCTGCCGAAAACTCCGCGCAAGTGATATTGGAACTACCGGATCGTGGGGCACAGCAATACCGCCAGTTCTTGTTAACGAGAAAGAGCCTGAAGGCAGAAAAAGAGGGAGGAGAGCCGCCTTCTCTCACTCGCGAGGTTAAACTCGAACTGCGAAACATCATCGATAACAAGGTGATCTGGTCACGCGAATTTCCGAAGGAAGCGCCGCGCTACTTTTTTGATGAATTTTCAGGGCGACTCATTTTCTATTGGACGCTGGGCAGTGAAGCGGGAAAGGCTCGACTGAAAGAGGACCCGGCGTTGGCTGCGCGCGCGAAAGAGTTGGGCAACAAGGACGACGATTACCTGATGGACGTCTTTGATGCCTTCGCTGGAAAGAGTGTGGGCACGCTCTTGCTGGAAACTGGAAAGGGTTCTTTTGAAATTGAATCCGGTTTTTCTGAAGGAGAATGGCTAATCCTGCACGACTCGGAGAATCGCGTGCTCTGCTACTCGTTGAAAAGCGGCGAACTGCAACACCGGTTCTTTGGCGCGCAGGCAGCAGTCAACCCTTTTCGAAACCAGATCATCGTCGAGAATTATCCCGGTGAGCTTACTCTTTACGATTTGAGCAATGGGGAGAGCCAGGGGCGTTTGGTCTTTACCAGTAATGCGGCTTTCGTTCGCTTTAGTGTTGATGGAAAGAGACTCTTTGTCTTGACCGCCGAGCAGCAGGCCTATGCGTTTGACGCGCAGACCCTGGGCGGACGAGGCGTCGCAGTTTCACAATGAGGAAAGCAAGGTGTTGAACCTGCTCACCTTCAAACTCTGCAAACTGCCGACATGGAGCCTTCATGATCTGCAAATGCCCTTCAAGCATTTAGCTTTCTCTCATCAACATCCTTTCGGGGCTTGGGTGTTGGTGTTGGTGAAGGCGTTTCGCTCGGCGGTGGCGGCGGCATGTTTTCTTTGGTGAAGCGCGGTAACAGATCCTCTCTCATCGCAAGTTGATAGACCGCAGTTGCAACTATCACCGCTGCCTTCTTCACATCATCTTCAATAATACGTTCGTATGTGTCGAGATTGGTGTGCCACGTGTGCGAACCATACTCGATCGGATCCTGACTGAAGTTAATGCCTGGCAACCCCGCCGCATTGAATGAAGTGCTGTCGGTGCCGCCGCGTATGCGACTGCGCGATACGGCTGCTCCAGCGACACCGTAGTCCTTGAACGGTTCTACAATCTCGCGCATGACGGCGCCCGCCTCCGGTGGTCCAAACACCGCAACGCCGCGAATCCGCCCAGTGCCGGAATCAATATTCAAGTAGCCGCCAAACTTTTCATAACCCGGTTTCGGATCTTCGAAAGAACCGAATTGTTCCTTCACATAAGCTTGAGAGCCAAGTAGACCCTGTTCCTCGCCGCTCCACAGCGCAACGCGAATCGTACGCCGCGGTTTTACTCCAATCGCCTTTAGGATGCGCGCCGCCTCCATCATGATCGCGCAGCCAATAGCATTGTCGGTGGCTCCGGTTGCCGCATGCCATGAATCGAGGTGCCCGCCGAGCATGATCAGTTCGTCTGCTTTATCGGCCCCAGGGATCTCAGCCAGCGCATTGAACGAAGTCGAACCCTGAGGATAGTTTCGGTTGACGATTTTGAACTCGAGTTCGACGGGCATCCCATCACCAAGCAATCGCGAGATGCGACCGTAATCCTCGTTACGCATGACGACGGTAGGCAGCGCTTTGTTTACGTCGAACGTGCGGTTGTTGAAAGCGCGAATTTGTCCGTGCTCGCGACCGGCGTCGTTGATGCGAATACGGGCGCCGTTCGCTTTCAAGAACGCATCGATCAGTGGATCGATTTGGCGTTGTGTCAGCTGCCCCGCTGCGGGCGACGGCGACGGCGATGGCGATGGTCGTACAAATGGAGGCGCGTCAGGCCCAAATCGACCTTCAACTGTTTTGTCGTCGGTTCGTTTAGCAGGAGGCGCGAGGTTCACCGCGAGGGTCTGCGGCTTGCCGATCAGCACAATTCGACCGCGCACATTGTTCTTTTCATTCGCCAGTGCGGCATCCAGTTGTTCCTTAGTGGGCCGTTCCGGAAGCGTCATTTGATAAGCATGAGCGCGGACTGTGCCGTCAGTGCTCGGTGTCCAAGCCAGCACTTCGCAAACGAGCGAGTCTTTCATCGGCGCAATGATATGCGCACTCAGGTGTTCGTTGAGCCAGCCGGGGCGCCCAAAGTTCCACGGATCCAATCGTCCGTTTTGCAGCCCCCATTGTTGCATCTGCTGTATGGCCCAGGCTGCGGCGCGCTCGTGATTCGGCGAACCTGTCAGCCGGGGTCCGTAAACATCCGCCAGCATGTGGACCGTCTTCAGGATCTGCGAGTTCTCCATTCCTTCCTTACGAATGCGCGCGAGCACATCCGCCTCGATTGAAGTTTGGGCAATGGCAGGTAGCGAAAGCAGAGACAGCGTTAGGCAAAATGCGACTACACGACGAACAAACATCCAGGTTTTTCTCCAATTTAGCGCGGCGGGTGTGTTTCGAACCCGAGGATTATAACGATGATGCAGTTTGGTTTCCTAATGCAGGAGATTCGGCAGTAAACTTCAATTCAGTTTCTTGAGGCACATGTTGCCCCGGTAGTTCGGGTGGAGTAGGTTTTTCTCGTAGAGCCTCATCATCTACGGCGTTTACAGTCATGAGCATAAAAGTCGAAGCTACGATCGATGATCTCTACAAAGTTGACGGCAAGGCCGAAATCGTCAACGGAGAGATCGTGCACATGTCCCCAACCGGCGGCTTGCCCAATTACGCAGCATTCCAAATTAGTCGTTCGTTGCACGAACATGCCAGAGAATATGGATCCGGACTTGCCGTTGCGGATAATGCTGCTTTTGTTGTCAATCTTCCCCACCGCAAATCCTTCAGTCCTGACGCGGCATTTTACGTCGGCAAGATCACTATGAAGTTTTTCGAAGGAGCGCCAGTATTTGCCGTTGAAGTGCGCAGTGAGAACGACTACGGTCCCAGGGCTGAGCGAGCCATCGCCGCGAAACGCGTTGACTATTTTGCAGCCGGCACCATGGTAGTTTGGGATGTCGACCTGATGAATGAGGATGTGATTCGAGTGTATCGGGCAAGTGTTCCTGAATCTCCGAAGGTGTACCACCGTGGTGAACTCGCTGAAGCTGAACCTGGTGTCCCAGGCTGGACAATGTTGGTCGATGATCTCTTTCCGCCCGTCGTCTAGTTTGCACACCTGCTTCAACGGTTCTACAATTCCGCTCGAAATAGGATGGACATTCTTGTCAGCCTGATCTTCGTTATAGGAAATAGCCCGGCAGGAATTCCTGTCCTACATCATTCAACAGTGTTTCGGGGGAGCCGCAAACCGGCTGAGAGTCTGGGGACGAATCCAGTGACCCCTTGAACCTGATACGGTTAGCACCGTCGAAGGGAGAAACAGCCATCTATTTGGACCCGTTCTATCTTTCTTTGGCAAAGGTGGGGCGGTTTTCTTTTTGTGGCGGGCTAACATTGTAGGGGCGTCCCTCCGTGGGTGCCCCTCGGTTGAGAATATCGCGCGCCGACGGATGTGCGCGCCACGATAGAGTTCTACGAAAGAGGAATCATCATGAGTGCAGTCGTAAAGCAGGAAGAACCATCAGCCCAACTCCCAAAATCTCGCCGCGTTTACATCGCCGGCACGCAACCCGGTGTACGCGTGCCCTTTCGTGAGATCGATCTCAACGCTTCGCGAAACTTCAACGGACAGCTCGAAGCGAATGATCCGGTACGCGTCTATGACACCAGCGGGCCATGGGGTGATCCGGATGTTTCTGGTGACGTGCGTCAAGGCCTGTCGCGATTGCGCGGGAAGTGGATCGCCGATCGCAACGATACCGAAAGTTATGAGGGCCGCGATCTCAAACCGATCGACGATGGTTACCTGACATTTTCCGCTGCGGACCAGGCGCGAGCAAAAGAAAAGGGGAGATTGGAAGATTTTCCAGTACGCGACCGTCGTCCTTTGCGCGCCAAACCCGGACGCTGTGTGACGCAGATTCACTACGCACGTCAGGGAATCATCACGCCTGAGATGGAGTTCATTGCCATCCGCGAAAATCTGGGCCGTTCAGAACGTGCCAATGCTGATGCGTCGCGCGATTCGCTTTATCACCAACACAGAGGCGAGTCGTTTGGTGCGGCGATCCCCGAGTACGTCACGCCGGAATTTGTGCGTGACGAAGTTGCTCGTGGCCGCGCGATCATTCCGGCCAACATCAATCATCCTGAGTCTGAGCCGATGATCATCGGCCGCAACTTCCTCGTGAAGATCAACGCCAACATCGGCAACTCCGCAGTGCTTTCATCGATCGATGATGAAGTGGAGAAAATGCGCTGGTCGATACGTTGCGGTTCGGACACCGTCATGGATCTCTCAACCGGCAAAAACATTCACGCGACGCGCGAGTGGATTTTGCGCAACTCGCCTGTGCCGATTGGGACCGTGCCTATTTACCAGGCGCTCGAAAAAGTTGGTGGCAAGGCCGAAGACCTCACTTGGGAGATCTTCCGCGACACGCTTATCGAGCAAGCTGAGCAGGGCGTCGATTATTTTACGATTCACGCAGGCGTGCGGCTTCCTTACATTCCTTTGACTGCGAAACGGACAACGGGAATCGTGAGCCGCGGCGGATCGATAATGGCCAAGTGGTGCCTGGCCCATCACGAGGAGAGTTTTCTCTACACTCGCTTCCGGGAGATCTGCGAAATCATGGCCGCGTACGACGTGTCGTTCTCATTGGGTGACGGTTTGCGACCGGGTTCGATTGCGGATGCAAATGATGAAGCTCAGTTTGCCGAACTCGAGACGCTGGGTGAGTTGACGAAGATCGCCTGGGAGTACGACTGCCAGGTGATGATCGAAGGACCCGGACACGTGCCGATGCACTTGATCAAAGAGAACATGGACAAGCAGCTCGAAACTTGCGGCGAAGCGCCGTTCTACACGCTCGGCCCGCTGACCACTGACATCGCGCCGGGGTACGATCACATCACGTCGGCAATCGGCGCGGCGATGATTGGCTGGTTTGGAACGGCGATGCTTTGTTACGTAACGCCGAAAGAGCACCTCGGGTTGCCGAACAAGAAAGATGTGAAGGACGGCGTGATTGCTTACAAGATCGCCGCGCACGCTGCCGACCTCGCTAAAGGACATCCCGGCGCGCAGCATCGTGACAACGCTTTATCGAAAGCTCGGTTTGAATTTCGCTGGGAGGACCAGTTCAACCTTTCGCTCGATCCGGAAGTCGCACGCGAGTATCACGATGAAACCTTGCCGCAGGAAGGCGCCAAGCTCGCGCACTTCTGTTCGATGTGTGGGCCGCACTTCTGCTCCATGAAGATCACCCAGGACGTTCGTGAGTACGCCGCCACGCACGGGCTCAAAGAGGAAGAAGCGTTAACTCGCGGGATGGAAGAGAAGTCCCGCGAATTTGTCGAGAAAGGAAGCGACGTTTACGCAAAGGCGTAGCGATGCTAAGTTTATGTCTATGAAAGCGACCCACCGCGAACCGGAAATTGTAATGCGAAACGGTAAGCCGGTTTCCGTGATTCTACCTATCAAAGACTATGAAGAGCTGCTGGAACGGGCAGAGGACTCCGAGGACGTGGCGTGGCTCAAGCGGGCCCGCCGTAAGAAAACTCACTACAGACCGCTGGAAGAATACCTCGCCAAACGCAACGGCAAATAGGGATGTATCGGGTCTTCCTCGAACGCGCTGCCGAGAGAAATCTCAAACAACTATCGGCAAGAGTGCATGCTCGCGTGATCGCAGCAATTCAAGCGCTGGGAAAGAACCCGCGTCCAGCAGGTTGCCGCAAGCTTACGAGAATGGACCACGATTGGAGAATTCGGGTTGGCGATTATCGGGTGATCTATGAGATCGACGATGCAGCTGGCGTAGTGCGAGTCAATCGCGTTCGACACCGGCGCGAAGTTTACCGTTGAAAACGAAACTCGGCATGAAGAAGAACGAATCTATTCACGATTATGGCAAGTGGTCACGTCTGCGGGGAGCAGATGAGTGAGAAGAGAATCAATCAGGACTTTTGGCTCAAAGGAAAGCTCATTGTGATCGAATCTGTTCCCGTCGGTGTATGCCCTCAATGTGGCGAGAAGATCGTTAAGGCGGAAGTCGGGAAGCAACTAGCAACTCTAATTCAAAACAAAACATCAAGCGCTTACCCAAGCGAAAGACGATAACGGTCCCGGTCGTTCGATCTGCCAAGGAAGTGGCTTGATCAACGTATAGGTGATGGGGGCGAATTCCTCGACTAAAATATGCCGCAGGAAGGGTGCCAGGCTGGCACACTTCTGTTCGATGTGCGGGCCACATTTCCGCTCCATGAAGATCACGCAGGACAGTCCGTGAGTACGCCCGGCAAGACGAGATCGACGAACAAGCCGCTTTGGAATGCTGGATTGAAAGAGAAGGCGGAGGTATTTGCGGCGGCGGGGTAGCGAGCGTTACGAGAAAACATAAGTAGTCCGGGTTTGCGGCACGCCCCAATTTGCGCCCAACGGATAATGCTCGCACCAGGTAATCTCTATGAGGCTATCAAGACTCAATCCTTGGACAGCAGTGCCGGTACTGCTCGTGCCGATCGTCTTGTATCTCGCCTGGCGGCCTCTATCGTCAGAATCTTCCGATATCCTGCGGACCGTATTTGAGAGTCTCAAATACTTGTCTATTGTAGTCGGCAGCGCTTCCGGTCTTATTGGCGCAACCACGCAGACTAAAGATAAGGAGACCGGAAGGCCCAATGCTGCCGGCAAATGGCTGATTGGGATAATCGTCGGTAGCCTGATAATTGGAGTTACTTCCCAAGGCGTAGAGTCCACCCTCAAGAGAAGGCAGGAGGTAGCCGCCAGAGCCGCAGCTGACGCGCAGCGCGCGAAACTCGATAATTTGGTGGGAACGGCTCAGCAGAGCAGTGATCAATTAACCGGGCTTGTCCGAACGGCAACAAAATCGGTCTCGGACATCGAGGAGCTTCGGATAAAGCAGAATAAAGCGTTGGAGGATACTAACTCCATTTTAGAGGGCGTTAAGACGGTAAGCGACGATGTGAAGACTGTGAGTGGTGACACGAAGGCTGTAAGCGAGGATGTGCTTATGACTTTCGACCTCGCCCGCCGGGCATCCAAACCCTTTGTTCCTTCGAAGGTTTTCATGCGCATCAGCTACAAGTATCTAACGACCAGCCGGGAGGTTCAGGAATACGTAGATACCGTAAGGGCCACCATTAACAAGCTCGAGGCTAACCGGAACGATCCGCGTTGGCATGATCGCTTCAGTGATAACTGGCGTGTTACTCGCTCCAAAATCATCCTGGTTGGTCCCAGCTTCCTCACGGTACTAGGAGAGAAACGAGCCCAAAAGGTCCTCACTCAGGAAGTGGTGAGAATGAAAATCCGCGCCGTTGAGGGAGCATCACAACAGAGCGCTGGTGAGGTTGAGTTAATAGGCTTTGCCTCTTTCAAGAGGAACAAACCCGAACGACCGGTTGAATCCGCAGTAATAGCTCCTCGCCCATCTAACCTCGAAATCTATATTGATCGTAGAACCGGCGATATCGTGCAAGCGTTTACTATGGAAAGGGTTGACGCCAGGCGATTTGTCGGTATCCACAGTCTTTATGATCTTCCCGATAAGATTCTCGAAATACACTTGGAGGCCATTGGGCGCGATCAGCCAAAACTTGAGTGCTTCATATACCATAACGACACGCTGAACACTTCCGGAAAACTTCGAGACTCCATCACACTCGAATCCCGAAGATTTCAAGGACCAAACGAGGTAGCCCCTGTCTTTACCTACGCCTTCAAAGAGAACGACCTGCTTCTGAAGCGCGATTGCAGGGAGCAATCCCAATCAGTGACCGTTCAGTAAGAGTCAGTGGGCCAGCGCCACTTTCGCACGAGACCTACGGTCACAATTGTGAACGAGCATTGCTTGATGCTCGATTAGCTGAGATGAACGCGCACCCTGATAATCAGAGTTCCTGGCCTGCAGTTAAAACCCGCCTCGAACGTTTATCATGTTGAAGAAGTTCAAATCCATCGCGCTGCAGAGCGCACTTGTTCCTTTTGTCAAACCGCATCAGCGGGTAGTCTATGACCATGGCTACTCCTGAAGAAATCTTCCGTGAGTAACGACGGATTTGAGGCTCTCCTCTGGTAGTTGCGGCTTTCGTCACCGAGATCGAAATGGCGATAGTCAGGGGATGGTCCATCTTGCAGTTGCAGATGTGAATATTTCTCAGGACAGCCGGCTCGATTTGGGTTGGGTCATCGGTGATCCGGTTACTGGCAAGTGGATTCTGCGTTGCTCGTCGACCAGCGCGGTTTTAGCAGTTGGTCCGACCCGTGGATCGCCGCCTGGTCCGACAAAGTTCGTTTATCTGGGATTGGTGCGACGTAAGCATTCACAAGCGCGCGCGAGGCATGCGTACATTTCATGTCGAATGGACCGCAAGCGGATCTGGTCGCAAGACGCGCATCTTTGCAGGCCCCATCAGGCAGTTCGACGCGGCCGTTGATCCAGCTTCAGGGCTCCTCGTGATCCTAGTTGCCAGAGACGCTAGCGGTGTTTATGTGCTTCCCGCTCGGCCGAAAAGAAATGGACGCGACCAATTCTCTCATCCGACTCTGAGAGGTAGTGCCAATGTTGCGATCGAGGAGGCGGGAAGCGGAGACTTCGCCATTAAAGCAGATCAGATAGCCTCATAGGAGCGTAGATGACTCGAAGCAGTAGTTGCTTCGGGTCGCCACACGCACGCCATGACGAGCCCGCCTTGAACGGTTACTTAGTTGAGCTGCGAAGTCGAAAACCCTCCGCTCCACGCACTCGAAGTTGCTCCCTAGCAGTTTACGGAGTTATCCTCCAGACATGAGCACTATCCTTGAAATCGAAAAGCTTGCGTTCGACTTAAAGGAGCAAGAGCGCGCAACTTTAGCTGCTAATCTACTCAGCTCTCTTCCGGGCATTCTCTCCGACGAGGATGAGGGCGTAGCCGAGGCATTAAGGCGTGATGCAGAGATTGAGGCTAGTCAAGCCCAAACGATTTCTTTCGACGAGTTGGATTCGCACACTCTTGGTGAGGTAACCTCTGAAGCGCCTACCAGACTCGATGTCTAAGGAGTACCTCAACGATGTCCGCCATGATTGATGAAACCAAGCTTAAAGATGCATTGAAGGCTGCTATTGTCGAGGTACTTGAGGAGCGTAAAGACCTCGTGCGCGAAGTGCTGGAAGAAGCTCTTGAAGACATAGCTCTGGCTCATGCCATCGAAGAAGGAGAACAGAGCGAGTTTGTCTCACGCGACGAAGTCTTCAAAGCGTTGGAGGCTTAAGCTTGAAGGTCGCATTTCGGGATTCCTTCCTCAGAGACGTTCGCGCGATAAAGGATCCAAGCGTTCTCCGGCGCATAAAATCGATTATCTCTAACGTTGAACAAGTCAATAAGCCTGCCGAGATACCACATCTCAAGAAACTACGCGGCGAAGGCCAGTACTACCGAATCAGAACTGGCGAGCACCGGATCGGACTGAAACTCGAAGGTGACCTGGTGATCTTTGTAAGGGCCCTTAATCGCAAAGAGATCTATCGCTATTTCCCTTAGCTTCTACTTTCGTAAGCGGCTCCTAACATTGAAGGTATTCAACCCTTTGACCGATCTCATCATTCGTCACGGCAAAACAGAAGATGCCGCCTTGTTGGCGGAACTCGGCGCGCGCACGTTCTCTGAAACATTCGCGGTCGACAACACTCCTGAAGACATGGCGGTCTATCTCGCTTCGGCTTTCAATGCCGAGCAGCAAGCCGCGGAGTTAGCAGACGACGATTGTCTGTTCCTGATTGCCGAGAACAACGAAGTTCCAGGCACTGATGCTGGTAGCTTTGATGGTCTTAGAGAAGCGGTCGGCTATGCAATGCTCCGTTCCGGAAATGTTGCTGATGAAGTCACAGGCTACAACCCGATCGAGTTAGTTCGTCTATATGTCACGCAGGCGAGTCTTGGACGCGGAGTTGGTGCGGCGTTAATGCAGGCCTGTGTTAATGAAGCGATGCAGAACGGTCACGACACGCTTTGGCTAGGCGTTTGGGAACACAATTATCGAGCGCAGAAGTTTTATCGTAAATGGAATTTCGATGACGTAGGAACGCATGTATTCCACCTCGGCGATGACGCGCAGACTGACATACTGATGCAGCGTCCAGTTTCTGAATGATCGGCGCAACCGATGACGGACTCCGCTTACTTCATCGCCTAATGCCTCGGAAGCATTCTGGCTTGTCGAACGATTGATCCTGGTTTACGTTTACTCCACCAATTTTACGTATGCTTTGAGGAGCCCGTTCATGACAAATAGGAAGCTGATTAATCCTGCCAGTCAGTTTTTCTGCGCCATCCTATTAGTAATGGTCTGGTCTGCACCCGCAGTGCATGCGCAAGCCAACGACGATGTTGAGAAAATGAAAGCGCGCGCGGGCGAATTGTTGAAGCAGACGAAATACACAGACGCCTTGCCCTTGCTGGAAAAAATTGCGCAGCTCGATCCAAATGACGCGGAGAATCACTACTATCTCGCCTCTGCTTTGATAGGCCAGGCGGCCAATACGAAGGACGATAAGGCAAGAAAAGCCCTTAGGGTACGTTCACGCAACGAGTTCATCAAGGCAAAGGAACTTGGTGTTACTTTCGCGAATATTGACGCGATGATTTTGTCGTTGCCGGTTGATGGATCCGATGCCGGCGCATTTTCGACCGACACGGACGCGGACGATTTGATGAAGAAAGGCGAGGCTTTATTCTCACAAGGCAAGCTCGACGACGCTTTGAAGAGTTATCAAAAAGCGTTGCAGTTGGATCCGAAACTCTACGATGCGGCGCTTTTTTCGGGCGACGTCTATTTGCAGCAGGGAAAGTTTCCCCAGGCAGAAGTTTGGTATCAAAAGGCAATTGCCATAGATCCGAACCGCGAAACCGCCTATCGCTATTCAGCTACGCCCTTGATGAAGCAGGGGAAAACCGAGGATGCGATGGCCAGGTACATCGAAGCTTTCATCAGCGAACCTTACAGCCGGTTTGCTCGCGCAGGATTGATAGGTTGGGGCCAGGCAACAAAAACCTCGCTGGCCCATCCGGAAGTCAACATTCCAACCAGCGTGACGGTCGATGAAAAAGGCAATTCCAACATCAGCCTCGATCCCAGAGCGCTCAGTGGAAAAGATGACGGTGGCGCGGCATGGATCGTCTATGGAATTACGAGGACGGTGTGGCGGAAGGAGAAGTTTGCCAAGACTTTTCCTGACGAGAAAAAGTACCGACACAGTTTGGCGGAAGAGGCCGACGCCTTGCGAGCGGTGGTTAATCTCGCCTACGCCGAGGGAAAGAAACCAACAAACCGATCGCTGGCGGTCTTGAAGAAGCTAGTCGATGAAGACTTGCTGGAAGCCTATCTGCTGCTTGCGCGCCCCGACGAAGGGATTGCAATCGATTACCCGGCGTAC
>JANNON010000351.1:0-9914 GCA_031399105.1 Blastocatellia bacterium
GTTGTTCGATCGGCCCTTGTCGAATCGATATCCGACGTAGCCTGCAAACAGCTCATCCGAGCCCTCGCCGTTGAGGACCACAGTGACTCCGCTTCTCCTGGTTTCACGGGAAAGCGCCAGGGACGCCGTGTTGTAGGTTTCCTTAACCGGGCATTCCGAGTGATAGACAACATCCTTCAGCCGTAGCGCTATGTCAGCGTCGTTAAATGGAATCTCGTGATGAATCGAGCCGACTGAGTCGGAAACTAATCGCTGGTACTTTGCCTCGCACAATCTCTCATCGCTGAAGCTGATCGAGAAGGAATGTCTTTGCACGCCGGGTGACACTCGCTGGATCATTGCCGCTATCAAGGATGAGTCGAGACCGCCACTCAGAAAGAATCCGACCGGCACGTCGGCCTGGAGCCGATACTTAACGGATTGCTCGAGCAGGTCACGTAACGTCTCGGCGTAGTATTGTTCGGGTTTACCATCGCTAATCTCGTTCGCCAGCGGGTACTCGAGATCCCAGTATTCTCGGACGGTAACGTCTTTGTTTTTGACTACGATGTAGTGCCCGCTCGGTAGATTCTGGATATTCTTAAACAGAGTCTGAGGACTGATGGCGCCAGGTAGTGAGAGCACCTGGTCCAATCCGGTCAGGTTCACTTCACGCGGCACACTCGGATGCTCAAGAATCGCTTTTATTTCAGAAGCAAAAATGAAGAAACCATCAACGACCGTGTAAAAAAGCGGACAGATGCCAAACTGATCTCTGGCAAGGAAGAGTGAAGCGTCCTCGCGATTGTAGATCGCAAACGCGAACTGACCGTTTAGCCTGGTGAGGAAGCCCGTGCCTTGCTCTTCATATAAATGGACTAGAACCTCGACATCGGTTTTAGTGCGGAAACTGTGCCCCTTCTTTTCGAGCTCATGCCGCAGCTCGCGGTAATTGAAGATCTCGCCATTGCAGCTCAAAGCTAATGTACG
The DNA here is from genome assembly GCA_031399105.1 of Blastocatellia bacterium. GTDB lineage: Bacteria > Acidobacteriota > Blastocatellia > Pyrinomonadales > Pyrinomonadaceae > PSRF01. The sequence goes on from JANNON010000351.1 coordinate 970, forward strand.
ATCCTCATTGAACAGCGGCTGATCTCCTGTTTCAAGATCGATTATTCGCAAGCGGCGCGTTCCGATACCGGCATTCGGCTCGACGAAGTAGCCACGTGAATCCGGGCCACGATGAATTAGCGCATTCGCCATCTGGTGGAGAATGCGCTCTTCAACACGTCCGGCTCGATCAAGATCGACGTATCCGACTATTCCGCACATCTATGTAATCTTTGGATTAAAAACTCGCGAGGCTCTGATTAAAACTGTCGATCAATACCTTCCGCTCGTCGTGAACCTGGTAAGAAATAGAGGAAAGAGCTGCGTCAAAGTTTGTCGTGAGATCAATGACGATTCGCTGAAAGTTTTCCAGCATCCGATCGATTTCACCGTCGTCGAAGCGGCTGCCCATATAAACGATCCGGAAATGGAATCGCGTTCCAGGTTCCACAACCAGGGCAAGCGGAACGTTATTCCTTTCGATCAGGTGAACGCCGACTACCTTTACGTTCGATGATTCCGGCATCTCAACGAGAGTCGGAAGATTCTGGAAAATCAGCACGCTTTCAAAGAGCGGTTGATTGCGCGGCACCTCACTCCAGGCCTGAATTCTGACGAGCGAACAGAATTCGAACCGGCGAGCTTCAGCCTGTTGCCGCTGCAAGTCTCTGAGCCACGGCACTACTGCTCCATCAACAGGTACCTGAACTCGCGCCGGCAGGGCATTTACAAACACACCGACGGCGGAGTCTATTCTGGGAATAACCGCAGAACGACCTGACACAACGCTGCCAAAGAGAACATCGTTAGTGCCACTCCGCCGGCTCAAGAGCAAGGCCCAGGAACCCTGCATGATAGTGTTCAGAGTTATTCTGTGTTGCACCGCAAAAGAACGCACGTTGTTTGAGCTGGCCTCATCCAGAAGAACTATTTTTTCTTTGAAGTCTGGTCGCTCCTGCACGTCAGCCAGTGGCGTCCTGTTAAAGCCTAAGGCGGTGGGGGTGGTAAAGCCTGTGAGGGCCTTATGCCAGTAGGTTTCCGCTTGTTCTTCGGGCTGTCGTTGCAGCCATTTAATGAAATTCCGGTACGGTATCGGTGGCGGCAGTTCGACATCTTCTCCGGTACAAAAGCCATGGTAAAGCGCGAGCAGCTCTCTAAGCATCACCTGCATCGACCAACCATCCATTAACAACAGATGGAACGACCAAATGAATTCATAGAGGTCCGTCTCCCTTCGGATCAGAGTGATCCGCATCAACGGCGCACGCTTAAGGTCGAATCCCGACTCGTAGTCAGATTGCAACCACGCGTCCAGGCGCTCAGCTGCCTCTGCGTGCGAAAGCCCACTCCAGTCGTGCATAAGCCACGGTAGATTCAGACGACGAAAAACGACTTGAAGTGGACCATCCGGTCCTGACAAAACGAAACCCGTTCGCAGGATCTGATGACGATCCATCACACCCTGGAGAGCTCTCTTGAAGGCGGGAAGATCGAGATCACCGCGTAATGTGTATTTTTGCTGGTTTAAGTACACGCCGGCCTCAGGTGTATCGAGGACATGAAAAAGCATGCCTTGCTGAAAAGGCGTCAGCGGATACACATCCTCGAGGTTTTCAGTACGCGTATTGGACATGAGGCCAACCATTCACACAAAAGGACAAGGACGTCAGTAGCTCGATTTCGTGGTTCGCAATCCGCAATTCGAAGTTCCTACTGGTATCGGAGGGCCACAAGCGGATCGACTTTCGTGGCGCGGCGCGCTGGGACAATGCAAGCCACCGCGGCGACGACTGTTACCAGTAACGCAATAGAGATGAAGGTGATCGGGTCGGTCGCGCTCACGCCGTAAAGCATCTGGACCATAAGGCGCGTTAAGAGAAACGCTGCGACCAGTCCAAGCGCCACTCCTATCAAGGCCAATTTCATTCCGTGATTTAAGATGAGGCCAAGAACGTGCCGACGTTGCGCGCCGAGGGCGAGACGAATCCCAAGTTCGTGTGTCCGCTGTCCAACCAAATACGAAATCACACCGTAAAGCCCGATACTCGCCAACACCAGAGCGACCAGTGCAAAGACTTCCAGCAGGATCATCGAGAACCGCCGATCAGCCAGAGAGTTTGCGATTGTGACATCCATCGTTTGAGGTTTGGAGACTACATGCTGTTCGTTGTGCTCACGTATGCTGCGAAGGACTGAATCGATAGGGATGGTGGTCCCTTCGTCGACGCCCACCAGCACGGTCAAGTCGTACGGACGGCCGCTCATCTGTAGGAACGGCTCGTAAAGTTGAACTTGAAGCGGCTGCGAGTCGTCCGCAGCCACACTCCACTGATTTACGTGGCCGACGATCCCGACGATCTGCTGTGGGTCCCGATCCTCCTGTTGAATGAATTTGCCGATGGGATCCTCATCACCGAAGTGTTTGCGGGCGAAGACTTCATCAATTACCGCGACGCGTGGAGACTTTTCCTCATCTTGGAAGGTAAAGAAACGGCCCCGCTTAAGCGGAATACTCATGGCTTTCAGATAGTCGGGCTCGACACGGTAGGTCAGTGCGTTGTGCATTTCGCCCTGATTTGTCGGTTTGGGCTGGTCCGTACGCCAGAACAGGATGTCGTTCTGGGCCGTTAAGGGAAAGGCGCCGCCCGAAAATGAAACCGCTCGGACACCTGGCAGCGCCCTGATCCGATCACTCACCTCGCGCGCCATAGATCGAACCTGCCAAGCTTCGCCTTGATTCATGTAAGGCGGTAGGTTGAATCCGAAGGTCATCAGATGTGGTCCAGGACGAAACCCCAGATCAACCTTCCAAAGCGCGCTTATGCTGCGGATCATCAGTCCCGCTCCGATCAGCAGGACCACCGCTAATCCGACCTCGACGACTACCATAGCTCCCTGAGCCCGACCGCGTGCACCGCTTATCCTGCGGACACCTTCCTTAAGCGTTTCTGACACTCGCCGCCCCGAGAGTTTAAGTGCCGGAGCAACTCCAGCCAGAATTCCGGCAAACAGCGATATGGCGGTTGCGAAAATCACGACGCGCATATCTAACCCAACTTCTGACGCGCGTGGCACGGTTGCAGGGAATAGAGCGAGTGCGCCACGTGTGAGCCAACTCGCGACAAACAATCCTAACGCGCCACCCGACAGGGCGAGCAACATGCTGTCCATAAGCGGCTGCCGAAATAGTTGCCATCTGTTCGCGCCCAGAGCGCTGCGAATGGCAAATTCGCGGGTCCTGCCCGTCGCGCGCAAAAGCAGGAGGTTGCTGACATTCACACACGCAATCAGCAGCACGAACCCGACTGCACCAAACAACATCCACAGCACAGGTCCGATGTCGCCGACGATTACTCGAGTGAGCGAGGTAACCTTCGCACCCTGGCCTTTGTTGGTAGCCGGGTAAATCTCGGCAAGCCTCGACATCACTCTGTTCAGGTCCACGTTCGCCTGCTCGATAGAGACGCCAGGCTTGAGCCGGCCGATCCCGTGGAGTGACAAACCGGAACTCCGACGCTGCAATGAGCGGCTCCCCGCGTGGCCGATGGGCACATAGATATCATTGGTGCGAAAGAGGCTGAAGTTCGGCGGCAGTACACCGACGATGATGTAGTGCTTGTCATCGATATTTACGGTCTTACCCAAAACATCCGCTGTACCACCGAACTTGCGCTGCCAAAGCGGTGTGCTAATCACGACCACCGGAGTGGATTCGACTTTATCCTCGTGCGGCATAAAAGTTCTTCCCAGCGCGGCCTTGACATCGAGCACTGTGAAGTAATCCGCCGAGCATAATCTGCCTTCGACGCTTTCGGATTCGCCGGCTCCCAGCAGACCGAAGTTCAGTCTGCGCGAAATCGCCATCGCGGAAAACGTTTGATTCTCTTTTTGCAAGTCCAAAAAATTCGGATAGGGCATGGCGCCCATTTCGAAGTTTTGTTTGCTCTGCGTAATCAACACAAGTTGGTCGGGATCGCGAAATGGCAGCGGGTTGAGCAATACGCCATTAATCACCGAAAAGATGGCAACGTTAGCACCGATGCCGATCGCGAGCGTCAGTATAACTATGGCGGCAAAGACCGGACTTTTCCTCAACATTCGCAGGCTGATTCGTAGTTCTTGAAGCATTTCGTTCACCCGTTCCTTCATAAGGACTACAAGTCCCGGGCCCTGGTTGGCTTAGCATTTCTCTATAGCTCCGATGCCCACGACGAGCGCGACCACGAGGTAATGAAGCTGAGCACTTCAACAAACCTGAAACCGTCGCAGAGGTCTTGTGGGAGCGATGGAAGATCCCAAAATTCGTCATAGGAGGGAAACGATCCAAATCGAACAGGCGAGTCGAGCGCAAACCTCTTTCCGGTTAGGCTTCACGGCCTGGAAATCTGAAGACTGATTCCACGCCCTTTTAGTTAAGCCGCCGGCTGGGCTGAGTCGACCGGTTTTGCGATGAGGTCGAGGCTGTCCGGAGCAGTGAACTGCAACTCTGTATCGCAGAAGTCTTTCCACTGTTCGGTGACCTTATCAAAGATTACGCCCTCACCGGACCAGATCGACTTTGTTACCGTGTAATCCTGATGCACAAATACAACTTCCTCATCAGCGAGCACCTCAGGTTCATTAATCTGATCGCCGGATTGCTTGGTCCCGTTTCCGGCGTTCACCTTATTCTCGGTCCATGCGGAGTAACGGCGAAGCTCACCGAGGTGATAGGCCCTGCAATAGTTGCGATCAGATGATCCGGCCGCTCCGCCATCCGCTTCGGCGCGCCGCAAACGCTTGACCACTTCGGCGTGACCAGCGGCGAGAGCAATCATCTGAGGCGTGCGTAGATCGCGTCCTACCGCCAGAGGGTCAGCGCTGTGTTCGAGCAGAAGTTCGACGATCTCAAGTTGACCACTGCCCGCGGCCCAATTCAGCGGGGTCCAGCCCTGTTTGTCCTGTTGGTTCAGATCTGCTCCAGCTTCAATCATCTCCTCAACAGATGCTCGATTGCCGGACTTGATCGCCTCGATAAGTTCCATTTGACTCATGATGTTTCCTCCATCAATTGCTGTTTAGGCAAGCAGTTGTTCTACGCGATTAGATAATTGCGAAATGCTGGGAAATTCATAGACATCGTCGAGCTTGACCTCAGGATGCACTTCCTCGCGCAGTCTGCGGAGCAGCCGAATCGCAGTCATCGAATCGCCACCGAGTTCGAAGAAATTCGCTTCCAGATTTATGCTTTCGACTGCCAGCAGTTCTTCCCACAGAGCAGAGATTCTTTCGCGCACATTCAATGACGAATTGGACGACGTTTCTGTGGCATGCTCCTCATCTACGTGAATCATCGATTCCAGTTTAGGGCGATCCACTTTTCCGTTGGCCATCAACGGCAGCTTATCCAGCCGGCAAAATCGGGTTAGTGAAAGTACTTGAGGAAGGAGGCGCTCCCTGGCAAAGTTTCTTACCTCTTTCTCCGTCACCGCCGGATCGTCCGTAGTAAAGCAAGCAATCACTGTCAGGTCATCTGGATCGATATTGTTCGATGTGTTCAGGGCGAGGGCTGCAACATCGTTTATGCCTTCATGTGCGGAGAGAATGCTTTCTATCTCATTAAGCTCGATTCGGTATCCGCGAATTTTGACTTGCCGATCTCTGCGTCCGACCAACTCGAGGTTGCCATCACTGAGCCATCGTCCCAGGTCTCCAGTCCGGTACGCACGTCTTTGCTTTCCCTTATAGTGAAAACTGCAGAATGAAGAATCAGACATTCCCCAGTCATTGAGATATCCCCGTGCGAGCCACTCCGAAAGAATAACTATTTCACCAACGTCGCCTGGCGCAGTTGGTTGATCGCTCTCATCAATGATCAAAACATCAGTAGCCTCGATGGGCCGGCCTACGGGTACGTTTATTGATTGCGGCAATCTGGTTTCGGGAATGGGGTAGAACAACTTGATTACCGTTGATTCGGTTGGACCATAGAGATTGAACAATGCGATGTCAGTACCGAAACGTTCGCGCCAACCAGTGACGTCTTCCCATCTGAGCATGTCACCTGAAATTAAAACCGCTCGCAAAGACTGAAAAATCTCTCGATCTGACTGCGAACTCCGTAGCTCTAGCATCGACCGAAACAAGGTAGGCACACAGCACATCACAGTAATTTCGCTCTCGCGGACCCACTCAACGAATTTTCGAGCATCGATTACCGTGCTCCTATCGGCAATACAGACCCGGGCTCCGCACAACAACGGCACCAGCAGTTCTTTGAGAGAGAAGTCGAAAGATAGAGGGGCAGCCTGACTAAATCTGTCGGCCCCATTCACAGAAAACTCTTTAGCCTGCCAAACCAGATAATGGACCAGGCTCTTGTGGCTACCAATCACACCTTTGGGATGTCCTTCAGACCCTGACGTATAGATCACGTAGCAAGTGTCTTCATCCATATTCTGTTCAGAAAAATCGTCCTGCGGTAATGCCAAATGCCCATTGCAACGTGGATCGCCGACCACGACCCCCGGCGGCGACATTAAGTTAGCGTTGTTAACTGCATCAGCGACGCCGGACTTGAGAGAGGGATCAGTAAGAATCATCCGCGGAGATAAATCATAAATTATGGACTCCAATAATTTTGCCGGCGTTGTGGGATTAATCGGTGCCACAACGCCTCCCGCTTCCCAGACGCCCACCATCAGTGGCAGCGTCGCCAGGGATCGCTGCTGGAGGATTGCCACCATCTGTCCTGGCATTAGACCCGACCTTCTTAACTCACGGCTTATTTCCAACGCCTGATTCTTCAGCTCTCGATAAGTCAGCCGAGCGCCATTGTGCTCAACCGCAATGGCCTCAGGAGTCCTGTCCGCCTGATCGAAGATGAGTTTTTCAATTCGCTGCATAACTGTGTACTGCGCGTTTGACTAGTCGCAATGACGTTCGACGAATAATCTCTGGGCTTGACTAATAATACGGCTGGACCATTTGGTCCCTGATCGTGTCAGCTCGATGTACGCATGCCTGAGGGTGGTTCGCAGCGAGATTCACCCCAACATCCAAAAACTGCTTTGGCGAGCAATCTCGTGGCGTCGAGCGAGCGTCACTTCAAGTACCTGAAATACGCTCTTGACGCTCACCATACTCGTTCCGTCGAGAACTATTCCTGACCTTCACATGATGTGGTACGGCAAATTTGCGCGTGAAGAAAAAAAACGGAGAACATCACGATTGAGAGGTCTCTTTCCGTGAGGGTGAAACAGCAACACCTCAGGTCGAGCATCGTTTACGTTAGCTTGAATTGAATTCTTTTTTGAGAAAGGACTTTCTTCCGGACAACCAACGCGGTCAACGGTATAGAGTTTTATGAGGCCGCCATTTATGGCGTGACGGACAGGCTACCGCCCTTGGAGCGAGGTGAAATGCCCATTCAGAACACTGTTGTTTCTATCCCGGCTACCTTGGTGACCAAGTATTGGCAGGTACACTGCCGACACTCTGAGCTAGGAATTTTATCGGGTACTGACGACTTTCGACTAGATTAACTTTCAAGGTCGGGAAGGCTCGTGAGTATTCCATAACGACAATTCTCTGTCAATACGTATTCAACCCCATTTCCTTCTAGTAATCTTCTAAAAAAATTCACCTTCAACCTGGTGTCATTATCAGGACATCGCGAGTTGCACTGGCTATTGCTTCTTCACTGAACGGTACAAACGACGGCACAACATTGCGCCACTCGTCGAGTTGATCCTCGCGATGCACACTCGCTGGATCTCCGGACTCGCCAAGTGGCAAGCAAAGCCGAGTTGAATCCCAATCGCTCAGATCCGCAATGAAGCGCAGGGAAACTCTCGAACCCGCATTGACCGTGGGCATTGAACCTCCCGTGTCTTGTGGAAACGTAGGGGTGGCGAACCTGCCGCCGACTGGACCCATTTTTTCAAGTGGATGAGGAAAACGAGTCTGTGCGAGCCTACCCCACGTCCATTGACTCGGATCGGAGCCAAGTTTTTTTGTAAGCGTGTTTCGGACCTCCTGATAGCAAGCGAGGATCAGGGTTTCGTAAGAAGTGAATCCGTCAGGCAGCCAATCGCTGGGACGTTCCGCAATCAGTTTGTCCAGAAACGTTCCCTCGTTTCTCCATTCGTACAGTTGCGCCCGATCCTTACCCATCGCGCCGGTGAGTACATGACAGCGAAATGCTTTGCGCATCTCGGTGACGAGCGGCAGCACTGTTGATTCGGAGCGCGAATACCCGTTCCACTCATCAAGACACTCAACCAGGCCGCGCCATTCCGCGGAATTAGCCGTAAAAGGCGCCGCAAGCTTCACGATCTCAGCTGCGAATATTGCGTCGGGGTAGGAGTAAGTATCACCCTGAATGGTGAGGAAATCTGCAGCGTCGAGTTTTCGTTCTATTTGCAAACGATCGTAAATGCGGCGGGCGCGATAAGGCACCCTCCAGTTGTGCGTCAGATGATGCGGATAGTTATCACCCACAACTCGCTGGTTCGCCATGACGATAATTCCTGAGGGTGGATCAAATATTTGCGGCAATTCCTCAAAGGGAATAAACCGGAGCCATTCACCTTCGTCAGTGGCGCCGTCGTAAGGCAAACTTCCATCTCCCGTGCTTCTTACAGGAATTCGGCCCGCGCTGTAGTAACCAATGTGTCCGGCAGTATCGGCATAAGTGAAGTTCTGCGGCGGCCCACCATAAGTTTTCAAAGCAGCGATAAAAGTCTCCCAGTTGCTTGCGCGATTGATTGCGAGGAAGGTATCGAGATCGATAACTTCGGCGTCGAGGGCCGTCCACCTTAATGCCAGTCCTACCGATCCTCTCTCAAAGATGACCGGACCATGGCGAGTAACTTTAATGTCCAGCTTGACCGATTCTTCTGGGGAGCCGTCGGACGACATACGAACCGCAATCTCTTCGGTTCGTACCTCTGCAGCACGCCAACCATCGCGGGTTTTGTAGGAGC